>JBBSNJ010000158.1:0-6653 GCA_038232775.1 Thermomicrobiales bacterium | reverse complement strand
TGACCGGGCCGGGTGTCCACAAACCCGGCCGTTGACTTCGTACACGGAATTCGGTTGAACTGCGGCGCGCTGGTAGCCGGACCCTCAGTGGCCACCCGACGTCCGAATTTGTGGTGAACGAGCGACCGCCCTGAGCCCGGCTTGGACGTCCCGGCGCTGTCGGAGCCGTGGTCGTCGGCCGCACCCGACCACAATCGGGGCGAGCCGCCGGGGTGCGTGCCGCGCTCCGGCCGAGGGAAGCGGACTTCCCGATTGTCAGTGGTTCAAGTTTCGGATGACGGCTTCCATTCCCTGAAGCGGAGCCGGAGCCAGCGATCCCCCGGCCCACGGTTCGGGAATCGGGGGAGCGGTCGGCCTTCCGCCGCACTGCTCTCTCAGCGGCTGCCGCCTTAGCCCGCACTTAATCGCAACTTGACCCTGCCTTAATGGTCGCCTCCCCCTCGGTCGGTAGAGTCCAGCCCAGGCGGCCGCGTCGTGGCCGACCTCCGACCACGCGTCGGCCCACTCGGCGCCCGAGCGCCACCCACCACGGGAGAGGGATGGATCGCGCCCGCTTCGAACGGATGCTGACCCGCCAGGCCGACCGCCGCCGCTTCCTGCGAGCCGGTGCCGCCGGTTTCGCTACCGTCAGCCTCGCCGGCCGGCCGACCCGCGCCCTCGGTCAGGCGACCCCCGGCGCCAGCCCGGCCGCCGCCTCGTCCCTCGGCGCCAACCCCTTCACCCTCGGCGTCGCCTCCGGCGACCCCCTGCCCGAGGGCGTCGTGCTCTGGACCCGGCTCGCGCCGGATCCGCTCACCGGCGGCGGTATGGCCGGCCGGGGCCCGGTCGAGGTCCGCTGGGAGCTCGCCGCCGACGAGGGGTTCACCCAGATCGTCCAATCCGGCGCCGCGGCTGCTTCCCCCGACTTCGCCCACAGCGTCCACGTCGACGTCGCCGGCCTGGAGCCGGGCCGGGACTACTTCTACCGCTTCCTCGCCGGCGGCGAGCTGAGCCCAAACGGCCGCACCAAGACGATCCCGGCCGCCGGTGCCGCGGTCGACCGCCTCCGCTTCGCCTTCGCCTCCTGCCAGGATTGGCTGACCGGCTACTACCCGGCCTACCGGCACATGGCCCAGGAAGATCTCGACTTCGCCTTCTTCCTCGGCGACTACATCTACGAGTACGCCTACGCCCCGCTCGACGACGGAAGCTTCCCGGTCACCGGTCGGGAGCACGTCAGCGACCAGACGTTCAGCCTGGAGGACTACCGCAACCGCTACGCCCTCCACAAGTCCGACCCCGACCTGCAAGCGGCCCACGCCGCTTTCCCCTGGGTCGCGACCTGGGACGACCACGAGGTCGACAACGACTACGCCGACGAGTGGTCGGAGGAGGGCGACCCGACCGATCGCTTCCTGGCCCGCCGCTCCGCCGGCTACCAGGCCTACTACGAGCACCTGCCGCTGCGGTCGGAGTCGATGCCGGTCGGGCCGGCGATGCACCTCTACCGCCGCTTCCCCTTCGGCGACCTGGCGGAGTTCAGCGTGCTTGATACCCGCCAGTACCGCACCGACCACCCCTGCGGCGCCGGCGAGCAGACCCTCTGCCCGGCGACCTTCGACGAGCGGACGACACTGCTCGGTCCCGAGCAGGAGCGCTGGCTGCTCTCCGGTCTCGACGCCTCGACCGCCCGCTGGAACGTGATCGCCCAGCAGGTGCTGATGGCGGCGTTGGAGCACAACCCCGGCCCCGGCCGGATCTACTGGACCGACTCTTGGGACGGCTACTGGGAGCCGCGCGACCGCGTCCTCCGCCACATCGTCGAGCGGGGTGTCGCCAACCCGGTCGTCCTCACCGGCGACTGGCACTCCACCTTCGTCAACGATCTCAAGGCCGACTTCTCCGACCCCGACTCGGCGACGATCGGGACCGAGTTCGTCGTCACCGCGATCAGCACCGGCGGCGACGAAAACGGCTACGGCGACTACTACGGTCCGATGATCGCCAACAACCCGCACATCAAGTTCTTCGACGGCGACCGTCGCGGCTACCAGCGCGTCGAGCTGACGCCCGAGCAGTGGCGGACCGACGTCCAAATGGTCGAGACCGTCCTCGATCCCGACGCCGGCATCTCGACCTTCGCCTCCTTCGTTGTCGAGGCGGGCCGCCCCGGCGCCCAGCCCGCCTGACCAGTCACGCGAACGCCCAGGGTCGAGCGATCGTTGAGCAGGAGGCGAGAGTGGTCGAACAGCGGGCATGTTTCGAGCACCAGTTGCGGCTCCGGGCCACCCGCCGGCGGCTCCTCGCCGGAGGGTTCGCGGTCGCCGCAATGGCGGGCATCAGCCTGCCGGGTCGCCCGACGAGGGGCCGGGGTCTCCCAGCAGCCGCTGGTGCGAGTCCCGTCGCGACCGCCACGTTCGCCGCCGATCCATTCACGCTCGGCGTCGCCTCGGGTGATTCGCTGCCCGACGGTGTCGTCATCTGGACCCGACTCGCCCCCGACCCCATTAACGGCGGTGGCCTGGAGGATCAAGGCGCGCTCGAGGTTCGCTGGGAGCTCGCCGCCGACCAGGGGTTCAATCAGATCGTTCGGCAGGGTGCCGCTACCGCGACCCCCGAGTTGGCCCACAGCGTCCACGTCGATCTCCAGGGGCTCGAGCCGGGTCGGGACTACTTCTATCGGTTCATGGCCGGCTCCGAGGTGAGTCCGGTCGGGCGGACGCGAACCGCACCGCCGCTCGGCGCCGCGGTCGACCGGATGGCGTTTGCCTTCGCCTCGTGCCAGGACTGGCAGGAAGGGTACTTCCCGGCTTACCGGCACATGGCCGGGGAAGATCTCGATCTGGTGATCCACCTCGGCGATTACATCTTATGAAGGACCACCCTGGGAGGCCGGAGTCCGGCTCCATACCGGCCCCGAGCTCTCGAGTCTCCTCGACTACCGCAACCGCTACGCCCTCTACAAGACCGATCTCGATCTCCAAGCGGCCCACGCGGCCTTCCCCTGGCTGGTGACCTTGGACGACCACGAAGTGGACAACAATTGGGCCGGTCCAATCGACCAGGAGGAATCACCGGAAGCGCAGTTTCTCCAGCGGCGGGCGGACGCCTTTCAAGCCTATTACGAGCACCAGCCGCTGCGTCCCGGGTCGATGCCGCAAGGGTCGGACATGCAACTCTATCGGCGGTTCGGGTTCGGGGACCTGGCTGAGTTCAACCTGCTCGACACTCGCCAGTACCGGTCCGACCAGGCGTGCGGCGATCAGATGCAGGCCCCCTGCCCGCAGGCGTTCGAAGAGGAGCGGACGATGACGGGGCCGCGGCAGGAACGCTGGCTGCTCGGCGGCCTCGACGCTTCGACGGCCAATTGGAACGTCATCGCCCAGCAAGTCATCATGGCCCAGTTTGACTACGAGCCGGCCGCCGAACAGAGCTTCAACATGGACCAGTGGGACGGCTACCCGGCCGCACGAGCGAGGATCCTTGGCCACATCCGGCAGAACCAGATCCCCAACCCGGTCGTGATCACCGGCGATTGGCACTCGAGTTGGGTGAACGACTTGAAGGACGACTTCAACGATCCCGCGTCCCGAACACTCGCCACCGAGTTCGTCGGTACGTCGATCAGCTCGGGCTACCCAGGCAACGTCCAGTTGGCCGAGAAGGCGCTGGCGACGAATCCGAACGTCAAGTTCTTCAACGGTGATCTCCGTGGCTACGCTCGTTGCACCGTCACGCCGGAACAATGGCAGACCGACTTCCGGCTCCTAGAGTCGGTCCGGACGCGCGACTCGCCGATCAGCACCCGAGCGACCTTTGTGGTTGAGAGCGGTCGCCCAGGTGCCGTTCGAGACTGAACTCGATTCGCCGAAGACCACGTCGAGCAAACGACTCGGGTCGGTCCCGAGTCGGGGAGGGAACGATGGACCGCGCCCGCTTCGAGCGCCAGCTCCTCCGCCGCGCCGACCGCCGCCGTTTTCTCCTCGGCGCCGCCTCCGGCCTCGTCGCCGTCAGCCTCGCCGGGCGTCCCACCCGCGTCCTCGGTCGCCAGGTCACCCCGGCCACCGGCAGCCCGGTCGCCGGCGGCCAGACCGTCCCGTTCTTCACCCTCGGCGTCGCCTCCGGCGATCCGCTCCCGAACGGGGTCGTCCTCTGGACCCGGCTCGCGCCCTCGCCGACCGGCGGCGGCGGCATGGACCCGCTCCTCTACGAGGTGCGGTGGGAGCTCGCCAACGACGACGCTTTCGGCGACATCGTCCAGCAGGGGACGGCGATCGCCTCCCCCGCCCTCGCCCACAGCGTCCACGTCGACGTCACGGGGCTCGATCCCGCCCGCGAGTACTTCTACCGCTTCATCCTCGGCGACGAGGTGAGCCAGACCGGGCGGACCAAGACGGCCCCGGCCGCCGGCGCCGCGGTCGATCGGCTCCGCTTCGGCTTTGCCTCCTGCTCCAACTACGAGCACGGCTACTTCACCGCCTACCGGGACATGGCCGCCCGCAACTTCGACCTGATCTTCCACCTCGGGGACTACATCTACGAGTACCAGACCGGCGCCTACGACGTCCGCGACGAGGGGCCGCTGCGCGAGTCGACCGGAGACGACGACGCCACCGGCGAGACCGACCATCTGGTCGAGTACCGCAACCGCTACGCCCTCTATCGGATCGACCCCGATCTCCAGGCCGCCCACGCCTCCGCCCCCTGGCTCGTCACCTGGGACGACCACGAGACCGAGAACGACTACGCCGGCGAGATCTCGGAGAACTCCGACCCGGTTCCCCTCTTCCTCGCCCGCCGCGCCGCCGCCTACCAGGCGTACTACGAGATGATGCCGCTCCGCCCGTCGTCCGTCCCGCAGGGGCCGGACATGCAGCTCTACCGGCGCCTCCCCTACGGCAACCTGGCGGAGTTCAGCGTCCTCGACTCCCGCCAGTACCGCGACGATCAACCGTGCGGTGACGGCCTCCAGGTCCGCTGCCCGGCCGGTCTCGACCCGGACACGACCATGCTCGGGCCGGACCAGGAGCGGTGGCTGCTCGAGGGGCTCGACCGCTCGAGCGCGACCTGGAACGTGCTGGCGCAGCAGGTCCAGATGGCCGACCTCGAGCAAGGGGAGGGCGACGCCGAACTCTATTGGCAGGACTCCTGGCCCGGCTACCCGGCCGCCCGCAACCGGATCCTCTCCCACTTGATGAGCCGCGGCATCAGCAACCCGGTGGTGCTCACCGGCGACATCCACACCGCCTGGGCCAACGACCTCAAGGCCGATTGGGGCGACCCGTCGTCCCAGACGATCGGCACCGAGTACATCTGCACCTCGATCTCCGCCGGCGGGGCGCAGCCGGCGACCTTCTTCGAGCAGTACCTCCCGGCCGCGCCCTACATCAAGTTTTTCGACCCGAACCACGGCGGCTACACGGCGGTAGAGCTGACCCCCGACCTGTTCCGCTCGGAGTTCCTGCAGGTCGTCGATCTGCTCTCGCCCGACTCCGGAGTCGTCACCATCGGTGACTTCGTCACCGAGGCCGGCATCCCGGGCGTCCAGTCCGGCTAGCGCGTCGCGTGGCGGCGCCTTCTCGCCGCCGGCTCGCGAACCGGACGCCGCGGCCGTCGCCGGGCGCAAGGAGTACGCTCTCCCCCAACCGGCAGCCGGTGGTACCTCCAACGGTCACCGGCTTCCTGCTCTCGTCCACTCCCGCGCCCCGAGAGGGGCGCCCTTCCTTTCCCCCGGCGCGGGCCCGCCCCCCACAGGCGAGCCCGCGCCCTTTTTCCGGCCGACACGCCGCGCCGGGCGGGGGACGGCATGCGGAACGAAGACGGTGGGAGTGGCGGGCCGGCGAGCAGCGCGTTCGCCGGGCCCGTATGATGACCGCCGCGTCGTTCGGCCGCGACCAAGGGAGACGACGGTGAAGACGATCCTCTGCTACGGCGACTCCAACACCTGGGGCGCGGCCCCGGACCGCTCCGGCCGCTTCCCCCCCGACGTCCGCTGGACCGGCGTCCTCCAGGGCGAACTCGGCGACGACTACCGGGTCGTCGAGGAAGGTCTCAACGGCCGCACCACCCGCTGGGACGACCCGATCGAGCCGGGGCGCAACGGTCTGACCTATTTCCCTCCCTGCCTCGAGACGCACCGCCCGCTCGATCTCGTCACCGTCATGCTCGGCACCAACGACCTCAAGGCGCGCTTCCGCCTCTCCGCCTCCGACATCGCCCAAAGCGCCGCCGGCCTGGCCGTCATCGCCCGCCAGATCGGCCGCGACGCCGGCGATCGACCCCCGGTCGTGCTCCTGATCGCCCCGCCGCCGTTGACGACTTTGACCGATTACGATGAGATGTTCGCTGGCGGCGCCGAGAAGTCCCGCCGCTTCGCCGACTACTACCGTCGGGCCGCGGGCTGGCACGATCTCCCCTTCTTCGACGCCGGGAGCGTGATCGCCGCCAGTCCCGTCGACGGCGTCCACTTCGAGGCCGCCGAGCACCGCAAGCTCGGCCAGGCCCTCGCCGCCCAGGTGCGGCGGCTGCTCGGCTGAGGAGCCGCCGCGAGCGAGGCCAGGCAGCGGGCGCACGTCGCGCCGGTCGCCCTCAGACGCACCTGCCCGTCCCGCCCGCGGCCGACTCGTCGCCGCCGGTCTCGACCACGATCGTGTCGACGATCTCGACGTCGGTGA
>JBBSNJ010000157.1:0-6674 GCA_038232775.1 Thermomicrobiales bacterium | reverse complement strand
CGAGCGCTCTCGCCACCACCCGATCACGTCGCCAACCCCGCCCTCGAGCGGGTTGCAGAGACGCTGACGGACCGCGACCGGTTACCGGGGCGCTGCTTGCCGCGCCCGTCGCCCACAGGGCGACCGTCGCTTCTGCAAAGCGCCGCAGCGGTTCATCCACAATCCGAGTGAGGAGTTCCGCTCTCCCACGCCTTGGACAGGGGCAAGGGGTTCGGGGGCGATACCAACATCAGCCGATCGCTTGGGCGTCGTCTCCCCTCTCCTGCCGCAACGGGAGTGGGGGTAGGGGGTGAGGGTCGGCACCGCAGACACCACGATTCACCCGAAGTTCGTGGGAGGACGTCTCCCGGGGAGCCGCACGTGATCACCTGGATTCGGCGCGACGGCAGTTCTCCAGAAAACGGAAGCAGTCACCCGGGTCTCGTCTCAACTCCGAACCGCGCTCCCCACGTTGCCCGTCTGGAACGTCTTGACAGTCGCCTCGTCCCATGAGAACATCCGTTCCAAGCGGCACAGCTGGCATCGGCTGCGGGCCTGGGCAGCGCCCCACCGTGCCCCGGAGATCCCTCCCCGGCCACAAGGGACCAGCCCCCGCCCCGGCTGCCAACCAACAGGGCCCGCCCCCGTCCCGGCGGTCCAACAGCAGGACCCCTCCACCCCCCGACCACCATCCCAGCCGGAGGGCCGGCGCCCAGATCGGGCGCCGAGCATCGCAGAGCCCCCGACAGAGGGGGCCCCATCGGGTCAGCCCGGCATCTTCCTCTCAGCGCGGCAGTACCCGCGACCCCGCGCCCTCCACCCTGCCCGCACCCGGCCTCGCCCGACCCAGTCGCCACCTGGGGCACCGTTCCCGCCGCCTCCCTCTTCAGCCGGCTTGAGCCGGCTTCGTCGTGTCAGCACGGTCCCTTTAGGGCCGTGCGTTTGGTCCGTCACCGCCGCCGCGCTCTCTCCCGGACCGTTTGGTGTCTGGCCACCGTGACCCGCCGGATCGCCCGTGCAAACCCTCCGCTCCGGGCCGAAAACGTAACTGTCCAGGCGGTCACCCCCGGTCACGACCCCCTACTCAATCCGCCGCCACCTCCCCGTCCCCGTCACCCCGCCACTGCATCGTGTACAGCCCGAAGTACACCCCCCGCGCCGCCATCAGCTCCTCGTGCGTCCCTTGCTCCACGATCCGCCCCTGCTCCATCACGACCACGATGTCCGCCTCCCGGATCGTCGACAGCCGGTGCGCGATCACGAACGACGTCCGCCCCGCCAGCAACCGCCGCAGCGCCCCCTGGATCGCCCGCTCCGTCTGCGTGTCGACCGAGCTCGTCGCCTCGTCCAAGATCAAGATCCGCGGGTCCGCCAGCAGCGCCCGCGCGAACGACACCAACTGCCGCTGCCCCACCGACAGGCTCGCCCCCCGCTCCCCGATCTCCGTCTCGTACCCCTCCGGCAACCGCTCGATGAACGCGTGCGCCCCCACCTCCCGCGCCGCCCGCTCCACCTCCGCCAGCGGCGCCTCCGGCCGCGGGAAGGCGATGTTCTCCCGCACGCTCCCCCCGAACAAGAACGTGTCCTGCAGCACGATCCCCAACTGCGACCGCAGCGACCGCTGCTCCACCGCCCGCACGTCGTGCCCGTCGATCCGCACCGCCCCCGCCCAGACGTCCGCGAACCGCAGCAGCAGGTTGACCATCGACGTCTTCCCCGCCCCCGTCTCCCCGACGAACGCCACCGTCTGCCCCGGCTCGACGTGGAGATCGACCCCGTGCAAAATCTCCGTCTCCCCGTACCCGAAGCGCACCCCGTCGTAGTCGACCCGCCCCACCACCGGCGGCAGCGGCATCGCCCCCGGCGCGTCCCGCACCTCCGGCTCGACGTCGAGCGTCTCGAAGATCCGCTCCCCCGCCGCCATCGCCGCCTGCAGCACGTTGTACTGCTGGCTCAAGTCCCGGATCGGCTCGAAGAAGCGGTCGATCAGCGCGATGAACAGCACCAGCTCCCCCAGCGTCAGCGCCGCCCCCCAGGCCAGCCTCCCCCCCACCGCCACGATCAGCGCCGTCGCCACCGCCCCCAACAACGTCACCACCGGGAAGAGCAGCGACGACAACCGCGCCGCGTCGACCGCCGCGTCCAGGTTCGCCCGGTTCAGCCCGTCGAACCGCTCCCGGTTGATCCCCTCCCGCACGAACGCCTGCGACACCCGCACCCCGGCGATACTCTCCGCCAGATCGCCGTTCACCACCGAGATCGTCCGCCGCGTCGCCCGGTAGGTCTCCACCGCCCGCCGCCGCCAGACCAGCATGAAGCCGACCATCGGCGGCAGCACCGCGAACGCCAGCAGCGCCAGCCGCCAGTCGGTCCACAGCATCACCCCGATGATCCCGACCAGCACCAGCCCGTTGCCGACCACCCCCCCGATCCCGTCCCCGAAGAACTCGTTGATCACCCCCACGTCGTTCTGGATCCGGCTCATGATCGAGCCGACCCCCCGCCGGTCGACGTAGCCGATGCTCAGCGTCTGCAGGTGCCGGAACATCCGGTCCCGCAGGTCGAACACCACCCGGTTCCCCAACCACGAGATCAGGTACAGCTCCCCCCACGCCGCCCCGAACCGGACCACCAGCGTCGCCGCAAACGCTGCCCCGAGCACGTTCAGCTGCCCCAGCGCCCCCTCCGCCCCGCCCGTCACCACGTCGACCCCCCGGCTGAACAGCCACGGCAGCCCCAGGTCGCAAGCGGTGACCACCGCGATCAGCCCGATCGTCAGACCCGCCCGCCGCCGGTACGGCCGCACGTACCCGAGCAGCCGCCGCGCGATCCGCGGGTCGTACGCCTTCCCCAGCAGATCGTCCGGATCGACGTTCTGCATCAACCGCCCCCTTCGCTATCGGCTATCAGCCATCGGCTCTCGGCTCTCGGCTCTCGGCGGCCGGCTCTTGGCTCTCGGCTCTCGGCTATCAGCCATCCTGCCCACCGCCCACCGCCCACTACCCACTACCCCCTACCGACCGTCAGCCGATAGCCGATAGCCGATGGCCAAGAGCCTCCTCGTCCTGCTCCTGCCCCTGCAGCGCGTACAGCTCCCGGTAGAACCCCTCCCGCGCCAGCAGCTCGTCGTGGCTGCCCCGCTCCACGATCTGCCCCCCGTCGAAGACCAGGATCTGGTCCGCCCCCCGCACCGTCGCCAGCCGCTGCGCGATCACGAACGACGTCCTCCCCTCCATCAGGGTCCGCAGCCCATCCTGGATCGCGTGCTCCGTCTCGGTGTCGACCGCGCTCGTCGCGTCGTCCAGGATCAAGATCCGGGGGTCGAGCAGCAGCGCCCGCGCGATCGCCAACCGCTGCTTCTGCCCCCCCGAGAGCGAGACCCCCCGCTCCCCGACCTCCGTCTCGTACCCCTCCGGCAGCGCCGAGACGAAGCCATGGGCGCGGACCGCCTTCGCCGCCGCCACGATCTCCTCCATCGTCGCCCCCGGCCGCCCGAAGGCGATGTTCTCCCGCACGCTGATCCCGAACAGGAACGTCTCCTGGGGCACGATCCCGATCCCCCGCCGCAGCGGCCCCAGCGCCAGCTCCCGCACGTCCCGCCCGTCGACCAGCACCCGTCCCGCCGCCACGTCGTAGAAGCGGGGGATCAGGTTGACCACCGCCGTCTTGCCCGACCCGGTCGGCCCCACCAGCGCCACCGCCTCCCCCGGCCGCGCCACGCCCGCGAGCCCCTCCAACGCCTCCCCCCGCCCCCCCGCGAAGCGGAACGAGACCCCCTCGAACCGGACCTCCCCCCGCATCGGGTCGAGCGCGACTCCCCCCGCCGGGTCGCCGATCGCCGGCCGCGTGTCGAGCGTCTCGAACAGCCGCTCCCCCGAGGCAACCGCCCGCGCGATCCGGTTGACCACGAACCCGAGCCAGCGCACCGGTTCGTTGAGCAGGGCCACGTACCGGTTGAACGCCACCAGCGTCCCGATCGTGATCGCCCCCTCCAGCACCCGCCACCCCCCCAGCCAGAGCACCGCCCCCAGCCCGAACCCGGAGAGGAGCAGCGTCAGCGGGTAGGCGAACGACCACCGCCGCGCCGCCCGCAGGTTCTGCGCGAACAGCGACTCCAGTTCGGCCTCGAATCGCGCGCTCTCGGCTCGCTCCTGGGCGAAGGCGCGGACCACCCGGCTCCCGGCCACGTTCTCCTGCAGGGCCGAGGTCATCGCCCCGAACTGCTGCTGCACCTTGAGGAAGAGCGGCCGCAGCGCGACCCCGAACCGGATCGAATACCAGATCAGGAACGGCAGCGGCGCCAGCGCCACCAGCGCCAACACGGCGTCGATCCGCAGCAGGATCACGCTGACGATGACGAAGGTGCCCAGCGCCAGCACCAACGGCCGCATCGCCATCACCAGCATCGCCCGGATGTTGTTGATGTCGTCGGTCGCCCGCGACATCAACTGCCCCGTCTGCTCCCGGTCGAAGAACCCCCACGGCAGGGCTTGCAGGTGGCCGTAGAGCCGGTTCCGCAGGTCGTAGGCGACCCACTCCGCCACCTGCTGCACCAGGTACGAGCGGACAAAGGTGAACAGCCCCTGCGCCACCGCCAGCCCGACGATCGCCACCGCCGCCCGCAGCAGGAACCCGCCGTCCCGCCCGACCACTCCCCGGTCGATCGCCCGCGCCAACACCAGCGGAATCGAGAGCTGGATCGCGAGCGCGGCGAACAACGCCCCGTAGAGGACGACCACCCTTCGCCAGTACGGACGCAGCGCGCCGAAGATCCGGAGAATGACCCGCACCGAGCGTTCCTTTCGCTGCCGAGTCCTCCAGCACGACCGGTGCCGCCCGTGCCTCCCCCGCCGCGGGAACAGTGGGCGGACACCTTACCGCTCCACGGCATGCCGGGCCAGGGTCCTCCCCTAGGGCCCGTGCTACTATCCAACCGCCTCCCCCCTCCCCGGATCGAGGGAGGGCCCGACCTCTGGGTGGCGCGGGAGCGACGGCGATGGTCACCACCACCAAGCGCTGGACTGTCGAGGAGCTGGAGCGGCCCGGTGCTCCGGACGGACTCTATGAACTGATCGATGGGGAGATCGTGCCGATGAGCCCCGCCGGGGATGCTCCAAGCTCGGTTGGGATGACGTTCGGCTACTTTGTCTCGGGGCACGTCCGCCAACACCACCTTGGCCGTGTCTACGGCGCCGACGGCGGCTTCGTCCTCTTCTCGGATCGTCAACTGGTGCGCGCCGCCGATGTCGCCTTCGTCCGCGCCGACCGCCTGCCGCCGGAGTCGGAACGGGGAAAATTTCCGAGGCTGGCGCCCGACCTCGTGGTCGAAGTGATCTCCCCCTCCGATGCACGAGCCGACATCCTCGACAAAGTCGCGATGTGGCTCGCGGCCGGCGTCCGCCTCCTCTGGCTCGCCGATCCCCCCGCCGCGACCGTCACCGTCTACGCCCCCGGCCGGGATCCAATCCTCCTCGCCACGGGCGACGAACTGGGCGGCGGCGACGTCCTCTCCGGCTTCCGCGTGCCCATTGCCGAACTCTTCACCTGACGCCCTCGCCTCCTCGCCTCCTCGCCTCCTCGCCTCCTCGCCTCCTCGCCTCGGTAGAGCCTACCGTCGCAGCCCCGCCGTCTCGTCCTTCGCCTCCCGCCGCATCAGGTCGGCGATCGCCGCCAGCGGCGGCTTCCCCTCGAACAGCACGGCGTATACCTGCTCGGTGATCGGCAACTCGACCCCGGTCTGCCTCCCCAGCTCCCGCGCCGCCTCGGTCGTCGCCACCCCCTCCGCCACCTCTCCCAGCGCGGCCTCGATTTCGGCCAGGCCCCGCCCCTCCGCCAGCGCCTGCCCCAGCCGCCGGTTCCGGCTCAGCGGACTGGCGCAGGTCGCCACCAGGTCGCCGATCCCGGCCAACCCGGCGAAGGTCAGCGGCTCCGCCCCGAGCGCGATCCCCAGCCGCGCGATCTCGGCGATGCCGCGGGTGACGAAAGCCGCCTTCGCGTTCTCCCCCGCCCCCAGCCCGTCCCCGATCCCGGCCCCGATCGCGACCACGTTCTTGAGGGCGCCGCCGATCTCGACCCCGACCACGTCCTCGTTCGTGTAGCAGCGGAACTGCGCCCCCATCAGCCGGTCGCGGACCCGCGCCGCCGCCGCCGGCGGCCCCGCCACCACGCTCGCCGCCGGCTTCCCGGCCGCGATCTCCCCCGCCAGGTTCGGTCCCGACAGGGCGCAGATCCGATCCGCCGCCGACGGCACCTCCTCCCGCACCACCTCCGACAGCCGCTTCAGGCTCCCTCGCTCCAGCCCCTTCGCCGCGCTGACGACGACCGCGCCCCCGGCCAAAGGCGCCACCCGGCGCGCCGCCTCCCGCAGGACCTGGCTCGGCACCGCCAGCACGATCACCGCGGCCCCCGTGCAGGAGACCGCCAGATCGGCCGTCGGCGAGACCGTCGCCGGCAGCACCGCCAGCGAGGAGCGGGCGGGATGGCGCCGGGTCGCCGCCAGCGCCGCGGCGAGCGCGGGGTCGCGGACGAACAGGCTTACCTCCGGCCCGGCGCGGGCGGCGACGATGGCCAGGGTGGTCCCCCAACTCCCGCCGCCGACGACCGCCACCTTTTCCCCCACGCCTCCCCTCCCCGACCAGATCTCCCCGCCGCGCCCGCCCGCGTTCGCCGACCGACCTACTTCAGCGCCCCCGGCT
>JBBSNJ010000156.1:0-6709 GCA_038232775.1 Thermomicrobiales bacterium | reverse complement strand
GTCCGCCGTCGCCGCCGCCGGGAGTGGTAAGGTATCGACGAGGGGCGCCCGGGCAGCGCGGCCTCGGGGGGGCCGCGTTGGCGAGCGCGCCTGGTCGCGCGGGGGAGGGGGAGCATGCGGATCCGCTTGGCCGGCGTCGGGTCACTGACCGGGGCGACGGGAGCTCTCGTCGCGTTCGCCCGGTCGGCGCGCGACGCGGCCGCGGACTGCGTCTCGGCCCAGGCGGGACGGGCCACCGTCCGGGTCAACTGCGACGACGAAGAGAAGGTGGTCGCCGGCCACACCGGCGGCAACTTCGTCGTCATCCGCGACAGTGACCCGGAGCCCGTCCCCGTCTACGCCGCCAAACCGGCGGCGGTGGCGAAGCCGATCTACCCCGCCCACCCGCCTCAGCCCGTCGAGCCGGTCAAGGTCGTCGAGCCGATCCACCCCGTGGCCAAGGCGCCGCTCCCCAAGCCCCCCAAGTCGGCACCGGCCAAGGACGATGGGCGGCCCGATCGCGACGACGCGGGGGACGGCCCGAGCGACGGCGACGATCCCGGCGACGGTCCAACCGACGGCGACGACGTCCTCACCGTCCGGCTCGACTGCGACGGCTCCCCGGAGACGATCACCGTCACCAACGACGCCGCCCACCCGATCGCCGTCTACGAAGTCTCCCCGATCTCCCTCGACGACAGCGGCGACCCGATCGTCCGCGACGACTTGATCGATCCGGGGGATTCGATCACCTACGAGGGCGGTCGGGGGGCGAGCGGCCGCTTCGACCTCGGCCAAGACCTCTTCCCCGACGACGCCGCCGACTCCGGCGTCCGGCTCGACACCTCCGGCGGCGAGGTCGACGAGTTCTGCTTCGCCAGCTGACCGACCATCGCCCTCCGTCCTCGGACAATGCCCCGGCCCCCGCGTCGAACAACAACGAAACGTCCCTGCTCGAAGCCCGGCCCATTGCCAGCGGCGGTGCCAGGACGTATAGTTATGGAACCACTCGGAGGTGTCCGTACACCTACCGCGTTTTTGTTCGACCCGCTTCCGCATCCCGGATGTTTGGGTTCTTGGCTCACCCGCCGGCGCGCGCCGCGTCCGCCTCGGTGACCACGTAAGGGATCGGACCCGCATGAAGATCGTGCTCCGCCAAGACGTGCCCAAGCTGGGCGAGGCCGGCAGCGTCCAGACCGTCGCCAACGGCTACGGCCGCAACTACTTGATCCCGCAGGGGATGGCGGTCGTCGCCACCCCCGGCGAGTTGAAGACCGCCGCCCACAACCAGGCGGTCAAGGACCGCAAGATCGTCAAGCAGGACGAGCAGCTCCAATCGCTGGCCGACAAGATCGACGGCCAGCGGCTCGAGTTCACGGCCCGCGCCGGCACCGGGGGCCGCCTCTACGGCTCGATCACCGCCGGCGACATCGCCGAGCGCCTCGCCGGCGTCGTCGGCGAGGAGATCGACCGCCGCCGGGTCGTCCTCGACGACTCGATCCGGACGATGGGCGAGCATCGGGTCACGGTTCACCTCGTCGGCCGCCTCCGCCCCGAGATCCGGGTCGTCGTCCAAGGCGAAGTCGACGAAGACGCGGCCGAGCCTTCGGCCGCGACCGCCGCGTCCGACGAGACCACCGACGAGGAGAGCGAGGGCATGACCGACCAACAGGACGACTCCGGCCGCACCCCGGGCGCGGCCGGCCACCCCGAGCCGGGCAGCCGGCACGACGACAGCGAGACGGTCACCGTCGAAGCTGGGCCGGACTCGACGCCGGAGCCCGGCGTCGCCGGCGCCCACGCCGGTACCTACAACCGCGGCGGTCCGATCACGCCGGTCTCGCAGGCCGGGCCGGCGGCCGAAGTCGCCGACGAGATGGACAACGACGCCTAGACCGGCGCCGACTCCCCCGCCGGGCGCTCCCCGCCCGACCCGCTCGCCCGCGCGGACGCGAACGAGCCGATCCGCCGTCCCGCCGGCCGATCCGGACACGAGGGCCCCCTCCGGATGGTCAGCACCCCCACCGCCGCCAGCGGTCGCGGCCTCGGCTGGGGCGCGGGCGAGGTCGGCACCGGCCCCCCGGCCGCCGCGCTGGATCGCCAGCCGCCCCACAACCTGGAGGCGGAGCAGTCGCTGCTCGGCAGCCTGCTGATCGACCGCGACGCAATCATCAAGGTAGCGGCCGCCGTCAAGCCGGAGGATTTCTACCTCCCCGCCAACGGCACGATCTACCGCGCCATCCTCGACCTCTACAACCGCCGCGAGCCGCCCGACTTCGTCACCCTTGCCGACGAGCTGGGGCGGCGCGAGCAGCTCGACCCGGTCGGCGGCATGGCCTACCTCTCGGGTTTGCTCAACGCCGTCCCCACCGCCGTCCACGTCGAGTACTACGGCCGGATCGTCGAGCGCACCGCGACCCTGCGCCGGCTGATCGACGCCGGGACACGGATCGTCGGCATCGGCTACCGGGAGGGAGTCGAGACCGAGGAGGCGCTCGACGCCGCCGAGCGCGCCATCTTCGAGGTCTCCCAGAAGCGCCAGACCAAGGATTTCGTCTCGATCGCCGAAGTCCTCGACAAGTTCTTCGACCAGATCGACTATCTCCAGCAGCACCGGGGGGAGGTCGTCGGCGTCCCGACCGGCTTCTCCGACCTCGACCAGTTGACCGGCGGCCTCCAGCGGTCAGACCTGATCATCATCGCCGCCCGCCCTTCCATGGGTAAGACCTCGCTCGCGCTCGGTATGGCCTACGGCTCGGCGGTCGGCCACGGCAAGACCGTCGGCATGTTCAGCCTCGAGATGTCGGCCGAGCAGTTCGTCCAACGCCTCCTCTCGATGGAGACGGGGGTCGACTCCCAACGACTGCGCCTCGGTCAGATCGACGACGGCGAGTGGGACCGCATCTCCCGCGCCTTCGGCCGCCTGGCCGAGGCCAAGATCTACATCGACGACGCCGCCGCCGCCAGCGTGATGGACGTCCGCTCCAAGGCGCGGCGGCTCCAGGCCGAGCACGGGCTCGATCTGGTCGTGGTCGACTACCTGCAACTGATGTCTTCCCGCCGCAGCGAGAACCGCGTCCAGGAGATCTCGGAGATCTCGCGGGGGCTGAAGGGGCTGGCACGGGAGCTGAACGTGCCGGTGATCGCGCTCTCCCAGCTCTCCCGCGCGGTCGAGAGCCGCTCCGACCACCGGCCGATGCTGTCGGACCTCCGCGAGTCGGGGTCGATCGAGCAGGACGCCGACATCGTCATCTTCATCTACCGCGAAGAGAAGTACGACCAGGACACCGAGAAGAAGGGCATCGCCGAGCTGATCGTCGCCAAGCACCGGAACGGCCCGGTCGGCTCGATCAATCTCCGCTTCTTCGACCGGACGGCGCGCTTCGCCGACCTGGAGCTCTACCGCGAGCCGGGGGCCTAGGTCGTTGACCGGGGTGGTGGGGTCTCGACAGGCTCGGGGTCGGACGGCGACCAACCACCGTTCGCCTCTCGCGGCGGTCCGGCCGGGGGTGGTCCCCGGTCCGCCATCCGGCCAGGAGTCGCCGCGCGACCAGACGGGAAGGGGTTGTCGCGGCGATCCAGGGCCGACGGCACCGGCCCGGCGCCCGTGACCAAGCGCTTCGGCGGCTTCATCGTCGCCACCGATCCGGCAGTCAGCATCCCCCGCGCCTTCTTCCTCGACGTGCTCCCCGGCATCGTCGATCTGGCCGAGTTGCAGGCGACGCTGGCCGTCTTCCGGCTCGCCGCCGAAGCGGGCGGAGTCGAGTCGCCGGTCGGGCGCGACGCGCTGCTGCGCGATCGGTCGCTGCGCGCGACGCTGCGAGCGACCGGCAGCCCGCGCGAGCCGGACACCCGGATCGCGGTCGGCCTCGACCTCGCGGTCGGGCGGGGCACGCTGCTCAGCTTCGCGGCCGAGGACGAGAGGGCGCGGCACGTTTGGTACTATGTCAACACCCCGGTCAATCAGGGGTTGGTCGCGGCGATGGGTCGCGGCGCCGTCGCCCCGCCGGCGGCGGTCTGGTCGGGCGACCGCCCTCCCGCGGTGACCCCCGAGCGGCCGAACGTCTTCCGGCTCTACGAGCAGAACATCGGCCTGCTCACCCCGCTGCTGGCCGACCACCTGGTCGACGCGCTGGAGCGCTACCCGGTCGACTGGATCGAGGACGCGATCGCCGAGGCGGTCGCCTACAACCGGCGGAGCTGGCGCTACGTCCAGCGAATCCTCGAGAACTGGGCCGCCGAGGGGCGCCAACCGAGCGACGGACGGTAGCGCTCAACGGGAAGATCGACGGCCGCCCGCCCGGTCGGGGCGGTGCCCCTCTCGCCCGCCGCCCCCGGTCCCCCGCGGCCAGGGGCAGCGGAGCACTTCCAGGGCATCGCGAGGGGAATTCGGAGAGCACGCGGCGATCGGTCGCTCGTCGTCCGGGCGTCGGGAGAACAGGGGCATGAAGCACATCGGCGACGTCCTGACCACGATCTCGATCCCGATCGGGCCGCGCGCCCGCGGCGGCACGGGGGAGGCACCCGGCTTCGCCTGCGACCGCTGCAAAGACGCCGGCTGGGTGCGGCGGGACGTCCCGATCGGGCACCCTAGCTTCGGCCGTCTCGTCGCCTGCGACTGCACCCGGCGGCGGCAGACGGAGCGGGAGCAGGAGAAGCACCGGCTCTCCAACCTGGAAGGGCTGGCGCCGCGCTTCTCGTTCGACAACTTCGAGCTCGTCGACGGCACCGAGGAGGCGTTCCAGGCCGCCTACGACTACGCGCTCGAACCGGACGGGTGGCTCTACCTGCACGGCCGCTGCGGAGTCGGCAAGACGCACCTCGCGGTCGCCGTCGCGGTCGAGGTCCACCGCCGCAAGCAGAGCGCCGTCTTCGCGGTCGTGCCCGACCTGCTCGACCACCTGCGAGCGACGTTCGACCCGAAGCAGGGGGTCGCCTACGACGAACGGTTCGACGCCTACCGGGGCACGTTCCTGCTCGTGCTCGACGACCTGGGGACGGAGAACACGACGCCCTGGGCGCGGGAGAAGCTCTACCAACTGATCAACCACCGCTACAACGAGCGGCTGCCGACGATCGTCACCTCGAACGACGACCACCTCAAGACGATCGACGAGCGCATCTTGTCCCGGCTCCTCGACACCCACCTGACGCGCGACCTGCCGCTCGATGCCCTCGACTACCGCCGCCGGGGCCGCCCCGACTACTGCCGGCCGACAGTCCGGCGACCGGAGGGGGGAGGGCGCCGCTGAGCGCCCGGCCCCCGCCCGAGGCCCACTCGCTTCCGCTGACAACCCGCCCGTCGTCCTCAGCACTCCCGCCGCTCGCGCGCCCGGATGCGGCGCTTCCAGACTCTTAGGTTTGCCCGGAGCCGCCCTTCCCGGTCGCCGATCGCCCCGTCGCTTCCGCCGGCCGGCGATGCCGCGAGGCCGCGTCGGGCCGACCGCTGCCGCTGCCGAACGTTCACCGTCCTCCCTTCTCCCGCGCCGGAAAGAGCGACGGGGCGCTTGTCCCGCGCGGTGCCGAAGGGCAGGGCGCCGCTCCCGGAGCATCAAACGGTATCCGGGTGGATCGTGGGTGGCCCCCCGACGGCCCGCGCCTCCGCTCCCCCTGGCCCCTGCCCCGCGCACCGGGAGCGGGGCCTGGGGGGGGAGGGCCGGCTGCCGCCGCGGGCATGCGAAGGGTTCTCCCCGATTCCGTATCAGGACCACTCACCCAAATCCCGCATCGCCCGCCGAATGCCCGCCGTTCGGCGCCTCTGAGCCACGATCCGGTGCTAGACTTGCGGCGTCGGTGTCCCGGCGGCGCCCGCGCCTCGTATCGGTGGTTGTGGCTCCCATGTCCGAGTTCGGCTGGCTCCTCTCCCGGTTGGGCGACCCCCGGAACGTGGTCGACGTCCTCGTCGTGGCGATCGTCTTCTACTGGCTGCTCTGGGTCGCCCAAGGAACCCGCGCCACCCAGCTAATCCGGGGCATCGTCATCCTACTGGCCCTCGTCTACATCCTCGGCACCTCGCTCCAACTGACGACCCTCAACTGGCTGCTCGGCCAGACCTGGCCCGCCTTGATCGTCGGCATCCCGGTCATCTTCCAACCCGAGCTGCGGCGGGCGCTCGAGCAGCTCGGCCACACCGAGACCTGGCTGCCGAGCTTGGGCCAGAACAAGAACGAAGCGACCCAGGAGCGGATGGTCGACGAGCTGGTCCGCGCCGCCGCCCAGCTCGCCCGCCACCGCTACGGGGCGCTGATCGTGCTCGAGCGGGAAACCGGGCTCCAGGACTACGCCGAGCGAGGGGTGCCGATCGACGCCTACCTGACGCGGCAGCTCCTGATCAACATCTTCTACCCCAACTCTCCCCTCCACGACGCGGCCGTCGTCGTCCGCGGCGAGCGGATCGCGGCCGCCAGCGTCGTCCTCCCCTTGACCGACAACATCTCGGCCACCGGCCAGCTCGGCACCCGCCACCGGGCCGCGATCGGCGTCACCGAGGAGTCGGACGCGCTGGCCGTCGTCGTCTCCGAGGAGACGGGGCAGATCGCCGTCGCCCACAACGGCCGCCTGATCCGGAACCTCGACCAGGACCGCCTGCGGCGGGTGCTCCGTTCCCTGCTCCGGCTCGACCCCACACCCCGGCTGCGCGGCGGTATCCTGCCGAGCGTCGGCGCCCGCCTCCACCTGCCGGGGCGCCCCGGACCGAACGGGCGGGCGACCACCGGCTCCGCGACCGGCG
>JBBSNJ010000155.1:0-6710 GCA_038232775.1 Thermomicrobiales bacterium | reverse complement strand
GCCGGGGCGCAGGGGCGGGACCAGGTCGACGTCGTCCGGGTCGATGGCGCGATCACGCCGCCGATGGCGCGCTACGTCGAGGGGGCCATCGAGCGGGCGAGCGAGGACGGGGCGGCAGCGGTCGTGCTCGCGATGGACACCCCCGGCGGGCTGGCGACGGCGATGGACGACATCATCGCCGACATCCTGGGCAGCCCCGTGCCGGTGGTCGTCTACGTTGGGCCGGAGGGGGCGCGGGCGGCTTCGGCCGGGGTCTTCATCGCCTACGCCAGCCACGTCGCGGCGATGGCGCCGGGGACGCGGATCGGCTCCGCCTCGCCGGTGACGCTCGGCGGCGGCGGCGGCGGCGGCGGCGACCCGGCCGGCGGCGGCGGGGATGGCGAGACGATCCCCTCCGGAAACGACGAGACGATGGCGCGCAAGGTGACCAACGACGCGGTGTCGCAGATCAAGAACCTGGCGCAGCGGCGGGGCCGCAACGCCGAGTGGGCCGAGCGAGCGGTGCGGGAGGCGGTCAACGTCACGGCCGACGAGGCGGTTCAACTCGGCGTCGTCGATCTGATGGCGCCGTCGGTGCCGGCGCTGCTCGACGAGATCGACGGCCGGACGGTGCGGCTCGGGGACGGGCGGGACGTGGTGCTGGCGACGGCCGGGGCCGAGCTCCGCGAGGTCGAGATGGGCTGGGTCGACCAGCTCCTGCAGTTGCTGGCCGACCCGACGGTCGCCTACATCCTGCTCAGCCTGGGCAGCCTCGGGCTGGTGCTGGAGCTGTCGAACCCGGGGGCGATCGTGCCGGGGGTCGTCGGCGGGCTGGCGCTGCTGCTGGCGCTGTTCGGGCTGGGCACGCTGCCCGTCAACTGGGCCGGGGTGCTGCTGATTGGCTTCGCGTTCCTCTTGTTCGCGGTCGATCTGTTCGTCCCCTCCTTCGGGGCGCTGACCGTCGGCGGGGTGATCAGCTTCGTCCTCGGTTCGTACCTGCTGATCGGCGGCGACGCGCCGCCGGGGTTCGCGATCGCGCGGCCGGTGATCTGGACGATGACGGCGCTGCTGGTCGGCTTCTTCCTGCTGATCGCGGGGGCGGTCGTCCGCGCCCGGCGGCGGCCGGCGGCGACCGGGCGCGAAGGACTGCTGGGGGAGGTGGGGACGGTTCGCCAGGCGTTGGCGCCGGAGGGGATGGTCTTCGTCGACGGGGAGCTCTGGCACGCCCGGGCGAGCGAACCGGGAGTCGAGCTGCCGGCCGGGGCAGCGGTGGCGGTCGCCGCGGTCGAGGGGCTGCGGTTGGTCGTGCGGCCGGTGGCGGCGCCCGCGACGATCGTGCCGGCGGGCGGGGGCGAGGCAGTGCGGTCGGTTGGTCCGGTCGCTGGGACGCGGCGAACCGGAACGGCCTGAAGCCGGGCCGGCGAGTAGGACAGGCGGGCGACGACGCGACGGCGGGACGGACCGCGACGGCGCGGACGCACCCGGAACAGGGAGACTGCGATGGAACCATTGCTCGACCTCTTTAGGGCGATTGGGCCGATCATCATCATTGTCGGCCTCTTCGTCATGATCGTCCTCTTCTCGGCGGTCAAGGTGGTGCAGGAATACGAGCGGGGGGTCGTCTTCCGGCTGGGGCGGCTGCTCGGGCCGCGGGGGCCGGGGCTGATCCTGCTGATCCCGTTCGTCGAGCAGATGCGGAAGGTGGACCTGCGGACGATCACGCTCGACATCCCGTCGCAGGAGGTCATCACCCAGGACAACGTGACGGTGCGGGTCAACGCCGTCGCCTACTTCCGGGTGCTCGACCCGAACGCGGCGACGGTCAACGTCGCCGACTACATCCGGGCGACGTCGCAGATCGCGCAGACGACGCTGCGGAGCGTGCTGGGGCAGTCGTCGCTGGACGATCTGTTGGCGGAGCGGGACAAGATCAACCTCCAGTTGCAGCAGATCATCGACCTGCAGACCGAGCCGTGGGGGGTCAAGGTCAGCATCGTCGAGGTCAAGGACGTCGAGCTGCCGCAGTCGATGCAGCGGGCGATGGCCCGCCAGGCCGAGGCGGAGCGGGAGAAGCGGGCCAAGATCATCCACGCCGAGGGAGAGTTCCAGGCCAGCCAGCAGCTCGCCCGGGCGGCCGAGGTCATCAACCAAAACCCGGTCACGATCCAGCTGCGCTACCTGCAGACGCTGACCGAGATCGGAGCCGAGCAGAACACGACGGTGGTCTTCCCGCTGCCGATCGACATGATCGGCGCCTTCCTTGGGCACCCGAGCAACGGCCGGGTGCCGGCGCCGGCGGCGGGGTCGGCGCCCCGAGTCGGCGGGGACGACTGATACGGACCCCCGGTGATCGCTGCCGCTTCCCGGACAGATGCCCTCACCCCCGGCCCCCTTCACCCTGTTCCGCGCACGGGAGAGGGGAGATTTCCCCACTCCCCAGAGCGGAATGGTGCAACCGGATTCCGGATGAGGGGCTGGGGAATCGCATCGCCCCGGGGCCCCGGGCGAGCCGGCGGGTGGTTCGCGACTTGGAGTGATCGGGTGGACGATCCCTACCTCCTGAAGGCGGAGCGGAGCCTGCTCGGGGCCGAGAGCGAGTACGCCGCGGGGCGTTACGAGAACGTGGCCAATCGCTGCTACTATGCCTGCTTCCAAGCGGCGATCGCTGGGCTGCGGCGGCACGGCATCCGACCGAGCGTGGACCAATGGGGCCACGACTTCGTGCAGAGCCGATTCGTGGGTCAGCTCGTCAACCGCCGCCATCGGTATCCCGCGGCGCTCCGGACGATGCTGACCGATCTAAGGGTGCTCCGCCAGCGAGCCGACTACGAGACTGACCCGATCTCGCAGGTGGAGGCGGCCCGAGGGCTGCGGAAAGCTCGATTGGTCGTTGCCGCCGTCGCTGAGGAAGGAGCAAGTCCGCGGTGACGATCTCGATGACCCCGCCCATCCAAGCGGCCCTCGCCGAGCTCCGGCAGGCGATCGCCCAGCACTATCCGGCAGCAACCTTCGAGGTGGTTCGGGGCGAGGAGCCCGAGGCATTCCTGCTCCGCGCCACCGTGGACATCGACGAACCGCACGAGGTCATCGACCTCGTTCTGGACCGATTGGTCGAGCTCCAAGTAGAGGAGGAGCTGCCGGTATCGATCCTGCCGCGGCGCACGCCCGAGCGGGAGGCCGCTGTTCGGGCCGCCCTGGCCCGCGCTCCGCTCGTCCGGGCCTCCCTCGGATGAGCAAGCGACGCTTCGCCGGGCCGCGGCAAGGGATCGGAACAAGGGCGCCATTCTGCTGCGCTACCTGCAGACGCTGACCGAGATCGGGGCCGAGCAGAACACGACGGTGATCTTCCCGCTGCCGATCGACATGATTGGCGCCTTCCTCGGGCAGCCGAGCAACGGCCGGGTGCCGGCGGCGGGGTCGGCGCCGCGAGTCGGTGGGGACGACTGAACGCGTTTCGGAGACGGGGTGCCGTGGTGGTGGAGGAGACGGCGACCGAAGACGAGAGGCTGGCCGAGGTGATCCGCGGGATCGTCGAGGTGGCGGCACCCGAGACGATCGTGCTCTTCGGCTCGGCCGCGCGGGGCGAGGCGGGGCCGGACAGCGACCTCGATCTGTTGGTGGTCAAGCGTGGGGAGTACCATCGCGGTCGTTTGACGGAGGAGATCTAGGGAACCCTGTTCGGCGTCGACGTGGCCGTCGATGTCGTGATCGTCACCCCCGGGGAGGTAACGCGCTATCGAGATGTCTCCGCTCTGGTCATTGGGCCGGCGCTGCGTGAGGGGAGGGTAGTCTATGGCCCCTGATACGGAACCCAGGTGAACACTTCGCATTCCCGCTGCGGCAGTTGGCCCTCACCCCCTTGCCCCTCTCCCGGGTGCGGGACAGGGGCAAGGGGGAGCGTGGTCGCGGACCGCCGGGGCAACAGCTACGATTCATCCGGATTCCGTACGAGCGGTTGCCGCCCAGTGATCGCCGGGAGTGGCTCCGTCGCGCTCGCAGCAGCCTCGCGCTGGCGATCGCGGTCGAGCAGGGCGTGATGCTCGAAGATCTCTGCTTTAATGCTCAGCAGGCGGCAGAGAAATCGATTGAAGCGATGCTGCCTAGCTGCAACGTCGAATTTTCCTAGACCTATGATCTCCGGCGGTTGGTGATGCTGCTTGAGAAAGTGCACGACACGGTTCCGTTGGAAGTTCGCGACGCGTATCGTCTCACCCGTTACGCCGTTTCTCCATGCTATCCCGGTCTCGCGGAACCGATGACCGCCGAAGAACACGCACAGGCGGTGACGATCGCGACGTCGATCGTCGCCTGGGCCGAGACGCGGATCGAGACGGCGTCGTCGCAGCCGGGCGAGTAGGCGGCGCGCCGGGGGGGCCCTTCCGCGGGGTGGTATCGGTTACCCGAACCCTCGGCTCCCGCCTCCCGACGAGCCGCCGCTGCTGCCGCCGCCGCTGAAGCTCGACCGGCTCGATGAGCTGCCGCTACTACTGCTCCTACTGCTGCTGCTGCGCCAGCCAACGCTCGACCCGCCGCTGTCGTCGCTGTCGCTCGCGGCAGCTTCGGCGAAGTCGGCGAGGGCGCCGCCGGCCGACTGGAACATCGAAAGGAGGCCGTTGCTGGCGCCTTGGAGGGAGCGGCCGGCGTGGTCGCTCGTCCCCTGCCAGTCGGGTAGGTTGGGCAGATGGAAGCGGCCTTCCTCCCGCTCGCCGACCGGGTCGTCTCGCCGCTGGTCGGCTGCGTCCTCCGAGCCGGCGATGTCCCACCAGGAGTCTCCGCGGCGGTCGAACGGCTCTCCCTCGCCGTCGCCGCGCCACCAAGGCCGCTCGGTCGAGGGCGGGCCGTGGTCGCCCGCGGCGGTCGGCAGCGGGGCGAACCAGAGGGGGACGGCGGCTCCGGCGCGGGCGAAGGTTTCCACCCAGGAGCGTTCCAGGCCGAAGGCGACCGCAAAGGGAAGGTAGCGGTCGAAGATCGCCTCCGCTTCCTCCAACTGCTCGTAGCGGGCGATGTCGGCCAGGTAGCGGCGGAAGGCGCGCCACTTGGCGGTCGCCTCCGCCCCTGTCGCCGTTTTGCGCGACAGGGCGCCGCTGACCAGATAGACGGCGAGGGCGAGCAAGGCGAGACTGGCAAGGAGGAACCAGTAGAAGGGGAGGCCGTCGGCCCAGACGAGCCCCGCGACGCCGCCCACGAGCAGGATCAGGAAGAAGGCGATCAGGGAGCGGTCGCGCCAGACCTCCCGTGTCTCCTCGGGCGAGCGAAGGAAGTAGCCGCGGTCGACCAGTTCGGCGTAGAGGCGGCGGCGAATCTCCGGCGTAGCGGCGGCGAAGCGGGAGGAGACCTCCCACAGCCGGACCGCGGTGCCCGGAGCAGGCCGGCTCCCCAGCAGCCCCCGCACGACCTCCTGCTCGAAGCGGGTCAACGTGCCGCCGGCCGACCGCTGCGCCACCTGGACGTCGGCGGAGTTGGCCGGGCTCGGCTCCATGGCGATGACGCCGTGCCGCGCCAGGTCGACCAAGGTGGCGACGACGTCGCGGGGGTGGGCGACCTCGTCGACCAGGACGCCGGCGGCGCCGGGCGCCAGGTCGGACGGCGGCTCGGGCAGGAAGTCGGTGATCGGGCCGACCGCGGGGTCGCGGCCGCGGAGATACCAGGCGCCGAACAGGAGGACGCCGCCGCCGACGAGGGTCAGCAGTCCGCCACCGAGGAAGAGGGCGTTGACCTGCGCCCGCCGGGCCACCGCTTCCTCCGCCCGCTGCCGGCGGTCGTCGTCAGCCCGCTGCCAAGCCGGCGGCGCGGCGGCGACCAGCGGCGGGAACTGGAGGCGGACGATGAGTTCGTCCCCCGCGCCGAGGCCGGTCGCTTGCCAGGTCCAGGTGCGACCGTCCGCCGTGTGCTCGGCGGCGGGGACGACGGCCTCGCCTTGGCCAACGACCACGGCGGCGGGGTCGACCGCCGCCGGCAGGCGGACGGTGACGGTCGCGGCTTGGACCGGTGCCACCTCGGTCGCCTCGCGGGGGATGGCGGTCCACCAGAGTTGCTGGTTCGGGGGCTCGCCCGAGGCGTCCTCGCCGTAGACCCGCAGCGCGCCGACGGCGTCGTACTCGACGAGGAAGGTGCGCTGCTCGTTCGTCGCCGACGGGAAACCCCAGCGGATCGACGTGAAGTCGTCGACGACCCCCGTCTGGTAGATCTCCAGCGGCAGCCCGTCGACGCAGCAGCCGGCGAGCCGTTCGTAAGCAACGCTGCCGGCGGCCGACTCCTCGCCCACCTGGACGTTCTCGATCCTGTCGATCCGGGCCATCGGGATGTCGGCGAAGCCGGAGGAGAAAGGGCCGCCCCGGAACTGGACGACCTGCCGCTCGACGACGTGCAGCCTGCCGTCCTGGCGGAGTTCGATCGTGACGTCGTAGCGCTCCCAGGCGACCGCCCGACTCGCCTGGCCGGCGGCGGGGGAGACCGGCCAGAGCCCGAGGCCGACGGAGGCGACCAGGAGCGGGAGCAGGAGGAGCAGCCAGGCGGCGCTGGAGAGCCGGCGGCGTCGGGGGCGGTCCGGCCGAGGGGTGGGCATCGGGCTCATCCAACCGAGCGGGGCGGTCCGGGACGCGGGCGGGACGGCGGCGATCCTGCCACCACCAAGACGATCCCCGGCCCGTCGCGGTTCCAGAGCGCGCCGGCCGGGCTGGACGGCGGCGCGGGGGGTCCGCCCGCGCCGGCGGCGGGCGGGCGGGGGCGGG
>JBBSNJ010000154.1:0-6732 GCA_038232775.1 Thermomicrobiales bacterium | reverse complement strand
GCCGGCGCCAGCTCGATCAGGATGCGGGCGATGATGTTGGCGAGGACCAACGGATAGGTCTTGCCGGCGAACGGTTCGCCCGGGCCGGCGCTGCCGAGCTCGACCCGGAGCCGGTCGCCGACGCCGTTGCGGTCGGCGTTCTCGCGGGCGGAGCGGACCGCGACCGGCTCGACGTCGACGGCGTCGACGCGGGCGGCGCCGAGCTGGAGGGCGGCGATCGCGAGGATGCCGGAGCCGGTGCCGACGTCGAGGATCGCCAGCCCCGGCCGGGCCTCCACCTCGTCCTCCAGGGCGAGCAGGCAGAGCCGGGTCGAGGGGTGGAGCCCGGTGCCGAAGGCCATCCCCGGGTCGAGCACGACCACCACCTCGTCGGGCGCCGGCGCGTGCTCGTGCCAGGGGGCCCGGACCGTCACCCGGCGGCCGAGGCGGTGGACGCGGTAGTGGGCCTTCCAGGCGTTGGCCCAGTCCTCCTCCCGGCGCTCGGTGACGGCCAAGTCGCCGACGGGGCGGAGCCGGCCGAGCGCCCAGAGCGCGCGGCGGACCTCGGCGATCGTCTCGGACCCGGCGTCGGCGGCGGCGAGGAAGGTGCGGACGGTGACGGGGCGGGAGGGGTCGACCGCCAGGTTGTCGCCGTCCGGCTCCTGGGTGAACGGCTCCTCGATCACCACCCCTTCGTTGAAGCCGACCCGGGCGAAGAGCTCGGCGACCGGCTCGACCGCCTCGGCGTCGCACTCGACCGCCAGTTCGAGCCAGGCGTCACCGGCCTCCGTCGCCCCAGTCGCGGGAGCGGCGCTCGGATCGGTCCCCGACGCCACCCTAGACCTCGATCACGGTGTCGTCGCCGATGTTGAGGCCGGCCGGGCGACCGGTGACGCGCGCGCGGCGGCCGACGACGGCGTGCTCGACGACCGCGCCCACGATGGTGGCGCCCTCCTCGACGATCGCGTCCCGGAGGACGGCCCCCCGGACGGTCGCGCCGGCGCCGACGCTGGCGAAGGGTCCGACCACCGACGCCTCGATCGTCGCGTCGTCGGCGACGAACGAGGGGGGGACGATGACCGCCCCTTGCCGGGGGCGCGTGGCCGGCGGTGCATGGTCGAGGAGGTAGCGGTTGGTGCTGAGCAGGGCCTCGGCGTTGCCGCAGTCCTCCCAGACGGTGATCGGGGCCGTCGCGACCTGGGCGCCGCCGTCGATCATCAGCTGGACGGCGTCGGCCAGGAAGTACTCCCCCTTGAGCATGATCTGTCGCCGCACCTGCTCGTCGATCGCGGCGTAGAGGTCCGGCATCCGCTTGAAGTAGTAGATGCCGGCCAGCGCCTCGTTGGAGACCGGATCGCTCGGCTTCTCGACCAGCGTGACGACCCGGTCCCCCTCCTTGACGGCGATGCCGAAGGCGGAGGGGTCGTCGACCTCCTTGGTGAAGATGACGACGTCGGCCTGGGCGGCGTCGAGCACCGAGAAGTCGGCCTCGAAGACCATGTCGGGGAAGATCGTGAGCGCGTCCTCCCGCACCAGGTCGCGCGCCTTGAGGATGGCGTCGGTCTGGCCGCGCATCACGGGCTGGGGGACGAAGGCCATCCGCCGATCGTAGTTGGCCCGCGCCCAAGCTTCGATCTGCTCGCCGAGGGGGCCGGTGACGAAGACGAGGAGGCCGGGGTCGAGCGGCAGCAGGCGGTCGAGGACGTGGGCGAGCATCGGTTTGCCGGCGACGCCGACGAGCGGCTTCGGCTTGCTCCAGGTCTGCGGCCGGAGCCGGGTGCCGTACCCGGCGACCGGGAGGATGATGTCCACCGTGTCCTCCGTTCTCTGCGTCCGCGGGCTGTGGCCGGCGTCGGCGCCGGCCGCGGGTGGGAGCGTCGCCGTGGCGGCGCGGGGCCGCTTCCCCTTGCGAAGGGAGCGCCGGCGCCGGCGGGGTCGGGGGCGAAGCCGGGCGGGCAGCGCCGCGGGGGTGGCGTTCCGGCGGTGCTTGCCCGGTCGCCGGGGTCGCTACACTCTACCATCGGCCGGGGGGACGGACGCGGAGACGGGGCGGATCGGCCGAGCCGTGGTTGGCTGCCGACGCTCGCCGGTTCAGTCCTCCTGGGAGAGGCGACCCCGAGGCGTGGCGGTCGGAGGCGACGGGCCGGTGATGGATGAGGGGGGCCGCGCCGCGCCGGCAGGGTCGCGGTGCGCGGAGGGGCTCGGGAAACGGACGGTTGCAGGCCGGAACCGAAGGTGTGATGCTGTGCTCCCCGGATCCCCTCCGGTGGGCCGAGAACCAGCGCCGCGCGTCGCGTGGCGGGAAGCGCGGGGCTCCGTTTGGGGTGCCCGATCGCCCCGTCGCCGTGGAGGTCGCCGATGCCCCGCGTCGTTCGCTTCCTGATGGTGCTCGTCGTCTTCGTCGCGGCCGGGCTCCCGCCGTTGTCCCTCGCCGCCGAGGAGGAGGGGAACGACGGTCTCCGCTACGGCGGCGGCCGCCAGGAGTACGGCCAAACGTTCGACGAAGGCATCTCCGATCTGGACGTCTACTGGGCGGCGGTCTTCGAGGGCGTGGGCGTTCCCTACCGCTCGCCGCAGGTGCGCGTCCTCGACTCGGCCGTCCGCAGCGGCTGCGGACCGCCGGACGCGAGCTCCGGCCCCTTCTACTGCCCGCTCGACGAGACCATCTACCTCTCGTTCGCGGTGATCGAGCAGATCGGGGTGCCCCTCTCCGACTACATGGTGATCACCGTAACGGCCCACGAATGGGGCCACCACGTGCAGAACCTGCTGGGGGTGACCAAGGGAACGGGCCTGAACAAGGAGATCGAACTCCAAGCGGACTGCTTGGCCGGGGCGTTCACGCTCCAGGCGTCGGAAGATGGTCGGCTCGAACCGGGCGACATCAGCGAAGCGGCGACGCTCTCGATCGCGGTCGGCGATCCCCATTGGGTGCCGGCGGACGACCCGAACGGGCACGGTTACGACGACGAGCGGCTGGTCGCGTTCATGGACGGTTACCGCGACGGGCTCGAGGGGTGCCGGCTCCCGCTGCCGAGCGGCGGAGTCGTCGCGGTGGCGGTGCCGACGCGCCCGGTCGAGGCGCTGCCGTCGCCCCCCTCGCTCCCCCCGGCGCAGCCGGCGGCGCCGTTGGGTTTGCCGTCCCTGGTGCCGCCGACGCTCTCCCTGCCGCAGGGGCAACCTTTCCGACTCGAGGAGGAAGGCGGCCGCGGCCTCGACGAGATCGCCACCGGCTTCCCGGACGCGGTCGAAGCCGGGCGACTCCTCCGCGAGTGGGGTTTCCAGGACAACCTGTTCCGCAACTACGCCTCGGACGACCCGCCGCCGGACGCGGCCGGCTGGGTCGAGCTGAGTCTCCACCGCTTCGCCACCGCCGACGGGGCGGCGGCGGCGCTACCCTACTACGCCGATTCACGGGCGGCGGCGCTCGGGCTGCGCCCGATCGACCTCGGGCTGTTCGGGGACCAGTCGGCGGCGGTCGCCGGGGCAACCTACGGTGGCCAGGAGGTGACGATCTACGCCCGGCGGGGGAACATCCTGGTGCGCACGACCGGGATCACGCCGAGCGGCGACCCGACGGGCGACGTGATCGACGTCGCCTTGATCCCGCTGCTGCGGCTGATCGACGAGCCGCGCCTCGTTTCGCCGGAGCTTTTGGGCCTGCTCCCCACCGAGACCCATCTGCCGCCGGTGCTCCGGTTGGCCGAGGAGCACGCCCGCAGCGCCTCGACCACGGCGGCGACCTTCGCCGACCCGAGCGACGCCGAGCGGCGGTTCGAGAGCTGGGGCTGGCGGGAGAGCGCGTCGCGAGTTTTCTTGGCGCCCGAATCTGGCACCGCCGCCGGCACCACCCGGTTCGAAGTCGTCGCCTACCGCTTGGCCGACGACCGGTCGGCGTCCGAGGCGTTGGTCTACTTCCTCGATGCGCGGGAGGCGGCGCTGGGGATGGCAGAGGTCGCGGCCCCCGCGTTCGGGGACGAGGCGCGGGCGATCGCGGGGGCGGTCGAGGGCGGGCGGGAGGCGACGGTCTACGCCCGGTTCGGGCCGGTCCTGCTGCGCTTCAGCGCGATGGGGACGGGCGATCCGATGGTCGATCTCGAGGCGCTGCTCGGACCAGCCTGACGCCGCTCGCTGGTTGGCCGGGGCGCCGGGCAGTGTCCCTAACTCGGCCGGTGCGGGGTTTCCTGGAACGCCCTCACCCCAGACCCCCTGTCCCGTGCGCGGGAGAGGGGAGCCGGTCCAGCTTTCATACGGAATCCGGGAGAACGCTTTGCCCTCCCGCGGCGGCGGCCGGCCCTCACCCCCGGCCCCCTTGCCCCTCTCCCGGTGCGCGGGAGAGGGGTGCTTGGTCGCGGACCGCCCGTGGAACACCGGCGATCTGCCCGGATGCCGTATCAGTAGTGGAACGGCTCCACCGGATTCCGGATCAGACCGAGCAGTCGGTTCGCTCCCAGCGAGGGGGCCACGACACCGCGGCCTGGCTCCGAGGGGAGCTGAAGGGTAGTTGGGGATCGGGTGCTCGCGCTAGGCGAGGCCGACCGCGGTCTGGGCCGCGGCGCGCTCGATGAAGCCGGCGACGTCGGCGTTGAGCTTCGCCCGCCCGGCCGCTTCGACGTAGACCATGTGGCCGACCGGGTATTTCTCGACTTGGATTGCCGCCCGTGCCTCGACGGAGAGGGGGAGGTGGGCGAGCGTGTAGTCGGTCGCGAAGTAGGGGGTCGCCAGGTCATAGAGCCCGGAGGCGACGAACAGCTTGAGGTACGGATTCTTGGCGAACGCCTCGGCTAGCGCGGGCGCCGTCCGCGGATATCCCGCATCGGCCGATCCCCACTCCCAGTCCAGTTCGCGCAGGACGTGGTACTCCTCGTCCGTCTCCCAGCCCAGCTCCCCCCGCAGGTAAGCGTTGACCGCCGCCGTGAAGGGCGGTCGGATCGCCGCCAGGCTCGGGTCGAAGCCGGGCGCCGGCCCCGTCCCGTCCCCCTCGAAGCCGGTGAAGCTGGAAAGGCGTCCGATCACCGCCGCCCGCTCCTCGGGGCCGAGCCGCGCGCCGGCCGCCAGGGCCGGCAGATAGTCGCCGAGCGCCCAGCGTTCGACCTCCGCCAGGAGTTCCGGCAGCGCGCGATTCTGCAGCGCGGGCGGGAGCCGGCCGTGGTACCAGGCGATGGCGACGTAGGTCGGCAGGATCAGGGGGTAGGGGAGGTCGTTGCCGGGGTGGAACTCCGCCCCCAGGAGGTCGAGGATGCTCGAGATCAGGACGATCCCGTTGAAGGCGACGCCGCGCTCGATCAGGTGACCCGCCAGGCCGGCAGCGCGGAAGGTGCCGTAGCTCTCGGCGGCCAGGAAGAGGGGCGAGCCCCACCGCCCGAAGCGGGAGAGGTAGCGGAGGACGAAGCCGGCGACGGCGGCGATGTCCCCCTCGATCTCGTGGAACGACTTCGACAGCTCGGGGTTGCGCGCTCGGCTCCAGCCGGTCCCGACCGGATCGACGAACACCAGATCGGTCGAGCCGAGCCAGGTCTGCGGGTTGGCGTCGACCCGGAACGGCGGCGGGGGCATCGCCCCGTCGGGGAGCATCGCCACCCGCCGCGGACCGAGGCCACCCAGGTGGAGCCAGGCGGAAGAGGACCCCGGCCCTCCGTTAAAGGCGAAGGTCAGCGGCCGGGACGCGGTTGGGGGCGCCTGTCCGCGCTCGTCGAGGAGGGTGTAGGCGGTGAAGAAGAGGGACGCGTCCGGCGATTCGTGGTCCTCTTGGTCCCTCTGGTGCCCCTGGTCCTCCGGCGGCTCCGGGTTCTGCCGCTCTCGGCGGGTGCCCCGCTCCCCGCGCTCGAGCCGGATCGGCAGCGCCCCGACCGTCGCCCGGTAGCGCAAGGAGCGCCCCCCGACCTCCACCTGGTGCCCGGTCACGACTGGCGGCGGCTGGCTCGCCGGAACCGGGGCCGAACGGGGGTCGGAGGAGGCCGCACCGTCACCCGCGGCGCGGTCGCTCGACGGCCCCTTGTTGCCACCAGCGTCGCTGGCCATGGTGATCCTCCCTTCGGGGGAGCGGGAAGCCGAGCGCCGGACCCCCGCGCGAGATCGGTACCGGCGTCGGACGCCGGATGATGGCCTGGCGACCCCGGCTGCGTCGCCCCTCCCGCGTCGTCCGGCCGGCGCGACCGGGTCCCTGGTGGTGCGTCAGCCGTTGTTCGCGTAGGGGCGGCGGTTCAGGCCCGACGGGCCACTAGGCGGCGAATTCTTGGCTGATCATCATGCCGCGGTTGGGGGAGCGGACGACGCCGACGCCGAGGCGGGTGAAGGCGGGGTTGAGGATGTTCTCGCGGTGGGCCGGGGAGTTCATCAGCCCCTCGTGGGCGACGGCGACGGTCGGGGCGTAGGCCAAGTTCTCGCCCGAGAGGAGGTAGGGGACCCCGGCGGCGTCGAGGCGCTGGCCGGGGCTGCCGGTCAGGGGCGAGTCGTGGGCGAAGTAGCCGAGGCGGAACATCTCGGCGCTCTGGTCGCGGCCGACCGCGGTCAGCTCGGGGTCGGCGGCGACCGGCGGGAGCCCAACCGTGGCCCGCTCCTGGTTGACGAGCGCGAGCAGCTCCGCCTCGGCCGTCCGGTCGGGGACCAAGCCGTCGGTGACGGTGAAGGGGAGATCGACCCGCTCGCCGGCGGGGCGGGCGGTGATGACGGCGAAGTCGGCGAGGTCGATCCCGAAGCGGTCGACGGCGCCGTAGATGGCGTCGAGCCCGGCGTCGACGAGGGGGAGGGCGG
>JBBSNJ010000153.1:0-6741 GCA_038232775.1 Thermomicrobiales bacterium | reverse complement strand
TCTTCCAGAACGACATCAAGCGGGTCGTCGCCTACTCGACCCTCTCCCAGCTCGGCTACATGGCCCTCGCCCTCGGCACCGGCGCCTGGGTGGCGGCGATCTTCCACCTGATGACCCACGCCTTCTTCAAAGGGCTCCTCTTCCTCGGTTCCGGCAGCGTCATCCACGGCATGCACGAGGAGCAGGACATCCGCCGGATGGGCGGCCTCCGCAAGTACATGCCGGTCACCTTCTGGACCTTCCTCATCGCCGCCCTCGCCAACGCCGGGGTCGTCCCCTTCGCCGGCTTCTGGAGCAAGGACGAGATCATCCTCGGCTCCTGGATCAGCGATCTGCCCATCGGTCGGTTCGTCTCGATCGTCGCCATCGTCAGCGCCTTCTTGACCGGGCTCTACATGTTCCGCCTGGTCGTGCTGGTCTTCTTCGGCCGGGAACGGTTCGACACCGCCCACCTCCACCCCCATGAGTCGCCCCCAACGATGGCGGTGCCGCTGGTGCTGCTGGCGGTGCCCGCGCTCCTGATCGGTTTCGTCGGCTTCCCGCCGGAGGACGGCCCGCTCCACCACTTCCTGGAGCCGGTCTTCGCCGACGAGGGGATCGAGCCGGAAGGGGGCGAGGTCGCCAGCCTGCTCGCCCTGCCCGCCGCCCAAGGCGGCGAACCGGGCACCGCCGAGGGAGCAGCGGAGGAGGGGCACGCCGAGGAGGGGTTGGCCGAGGGCGAGCACCACGTCTCGACCGCGACCAAGCTGACCTTCGCCGCGATCTCGACGATCGTCGCCGTCGCCGGCGTCCTCGGCGCCATCGTCGCCTACCGCGGTCTCGACACCGCCCAGGCGATCGAGGCCCGCGACCGCCGCCTCGGCGGCCCCGCCTACGAGTTCATCCGCGACAAGTGGCGGTGGGACGAACTCTACGACGGCCTCTTCGTCCGCCCCGCCCGCAGCCTGGCGACGATGCTCTGGCAGGTGGTCGACGTCGGCCTGATCGACGCCACCGTCAACGGCGTCGCCACCGGGATCGGCGCCGTCAGCCAACGCCTCCGCCACGTCCAGACCGGCCTCGTCGCCAACTACGCGCTGGCGATCGCGCTCGGCATGGTCGTGATGGTCGGCGTCTACCTCGGCCTGTTCAGCAACCTGTTCCGCTAGTGGGCAGTGGGTAGTCGGTAGAAGGAGGGCGGACAAGCCTCCTAGAACCGATGAGGGAACAGCCACCCTCGCCCACTACCCACTCCCACTACCCACTACCCACTTGGAGGAGCTGTGGACCGCATCCCGATCCTGAGCTTGATCGCCTACCTGCCGCTGATCGGGGCGCTGGTGATCTTCTTCATCCCGCGGGTGTCGCAGCAGGCGGCGCGGCTGCTGGCGCTGCTGGCGTCGGGCGCCGCGTTCCTACTCTCGATCGCGATGCTGCTCCGCTTCGAGCGGAACGCCGACTTCCAGTTCCGGGAAGAGTTCGACTGGCTGCCGGGGGTCGGCGCCAAGTACCTGATGGCGGTCGACGGCCTCGCCGTCCTCCTGATCGTGCTGACCACCCTCCTCTCCTTGATCGCGATCGTCTGGTCGTGGGACACCGTCAACAAGCGGACCCGCGAGTACTACATCGCCCTGCTCCTCCTCGAGACCGGGATGCTCGGCGTCTTCATGGCCCTCGACCTCTTCCTCTTCTACATCTTCTGGGAGCTGATGCTGATCCCGATGGCGCTGCTGATCGGCATCTGGGGCAGCACCAACCGCGTCTACGCCTCGGTCAAGTTCTTCCTCTACACCCTCTTCGGCTCGCTCCTGATGCTGGTCGCGATCGTCGCCACCTACCAGTCCTACTTCACCCAGACCGGGATCCGGACCCTCGACGTACTCGAGCTGGCTAACGGGGAGTACGGCCGCCAGTTCCAGTTCTGGGTCTTCGCCGCCTTCTTCATCGCCTTCGCCGTCAAGGTCCCCCTCTTCCCCTTCCACACCTGGCTGCCCGACGCCCACGTCGAGGCGCCGACCGCGGCCTCGGTCATCCTGGCGGCGGTGATGCTCAAGATGGGGGGCTACGGGCTTCTCCGGTTCAACCTGCCGCTCTACCCCGAGGCGACCCGCGACTGGCAGCCCTGGATCATCCTCCTCTCAGTGATCGCGATCCTCTACGGCGCGTTCGTCGCCCTCGTCCAACCCGACATGAAGAAGCTGATCGCCTATTCGTCGGTCAGCCACATGGGGTTCGTCACCCTCGGCATCTTCGTCCTCAACCTGCAAGGGTTGGACGGGGCGATGATGGTGATGCTGGCCCACGGCTTCAACACCGGCGGTCTCTTCCTCCTCGTCGGCGTCATCTACGAGCGGGCCCACACCCGCCAGATCGCGGCCTTCGGCGGGCTCGCCACCCGGATGCCCGCCTACGCCGCCTACTTCACCCTCTTCATGTTCGCCTCGATCGGCTTGCCCGGCCTCTCCGGCTTCGTCGGCGAGTTCTTGGTCGCCCTCGGCACCTGGCAGTACAACCCCTGGGCGGCGGCGTTCACCTTCGCCGTCGTCATCTTCGCCGCCTGGTACATGATGTGGCTGTTCCAGCGCGTCGTCTGGGGCCGTGCCCCGGGCGAGCTCCCCGACCCCCACGACGGCGCCCTGACGACCGAGGAGCGCGACTCGCTCCACGCGGAGCGGCCCGTCGGCGTCGACCAGGCCGGTCACGGTCACGGTCACGGCGCCCCCCTCCCGGTCTCGGGCGGTTCGCAGGCCCACGACGCGGCGGCGGCCACCACCCACGACGACGCGGCCCACGACCCGGCCTCGACCGGGACCGACGCCCACGGCTTGCCGGCCGGGGGCAAAGCCGGGATCGGCGAGATCTGGCCCGACCTGACCAAGAAGGAAGCGCTGACCCTCTTCCCGCTCGCCGTCCTGACGATCGTCCTCGGCGTCTACCCTTCCCCCGTCTTCGCCATCGTCGAGCCCGCCTTCGAGCGCATCCTGGCCCCGTTCCGCTAGGGGCGTTGGATGCCGGAGAAGTATCGGGAGTTGAAGTCCGATCTCCAGAAGGCGGGATTTACGGTGACCCCTGGGAAGGGAAGCCACACGAACTGGCGGCATCCCCTGCTCCCCGGCACGCGGGTCACGCTTTCGGGCCAGGACGGCGCCGATGCCCGGCGTTACCACATCGAGCAAGTCCGCGAGGCGCTCGCTCAACTCCGTGGGGTGGAAGCACGAAGGAGCGGCCGGTGAGGGATCACGATGGCGAGGAGCACTATTCCATGCTCCTGGAGTGGGATCCGCGGGACCAGATCTACATCGCGACCGTCCCCGAGCTGCCCGGCTGCCGAACCCACGGCAGCACTCGGGAGGAGGCCACCACGAACGGACGCGAAGCCCTCGACCTTTGGCTCCGCTCGGCCCACGAGTGGGGCGACCCGATCCCACCGCCCAGATACTTCCAGGATCTCCAAGATCTCCAGGCGGACGCGGCGGTCGAAGACGTCGTGGGTGCGCCTTGAGAACGGAAGACTCTCGATCACGCCGTCCTGGTCTCCCCGTCCCCGTGCCCGTCTTCGCCATCGTCGAGCCCGCCTTCGAGAGAGCGGGGAAGGGCAGCCATCGAGTCTGGTACCACCCGAGCCATCCTGGAGTGGAGGTGACGCTCTCCGGGGCCGAAGGTAACGATGCCCGCTTCTACCAAGTGCGACAGGTGCGCGAGGCGATCAATGAGGTGGCTGCGCTGATCGAGCAGGAGGAGAGTTCATGAGGTCCGTCCAAGATCACCCCTACGGCCACTACTCGATGACGCTTGAATGGGATCCGCGCGATGCCATCTACGTCGTCACCGTGCCGGAACTGCCGGGCTGCCGCACCCACGGCGGAAGCCTCGAAGAAGCCCTGCGGCAAGGACGCGACGCGCTCGAAAGCTGGATCGATGTCGCCCGCGAACTCGGCCGCCCGATCCCGCCGCCTCGCCACTTCCGTCCCCAGCCGGACGATATCTGGGCCGAGAGCGAGCAGGTAGCGATCGCGAGATGAACCTGGTGGCTCCCGAGGAACTGGGCTCGAACGCTCCGCTTGAACGGCGTCGCCGCGACTTGGTCGACGTGGGGAACCCGAGGCTTCGGCGCCGCGCGGGAGCGCCGAGCACCACGATGACGGAACCGGATCGCCTTTTCGGTCGAGCGTTGGTCGAAAGAGTTCGCAGGAAGCAGGATGCAAGGGTTCCTCGAAACGCCCGATTGGAGGCCGCTGGCGTCGCGGCTCTGGGTCTTCGGCCTGGCGCTCGCGCTGCTGCTGAGCGACACCTTCCTCTTTGCCACCCAGGCACTTCGAGGCTGGCCCCCTTCCGGTAGAGGCGGTCGATGCCGGAGAACGTACGCCAGCTCAAGGCGGACCTCCGTCGCGCGGGATGCGATTGGCGTCCAGCACGCGGCAGTCACACCTCCTGGGGGCACGAACTCGTTCCTGAGGTTTCGGTTACGCTTTCCGGGCACGACGGCGACGATGCCCAGCCGTATCAGGTCCGAGACGTTCGTCGTTTCCTGCGTCTGATTCGAGAAGCTCGGGAGCAGCAAGGATGAGCAACGGCGAGTGCGAACTGCGCTACTCGATGATCCTCGAATGGGAGCCGGAGGGGAAGGTCTTCGTCGCCACGGTACCCGAGCTGCCCGGCTGCCGGACCCACGGCGCCTCATACGAGGAAGCGGTCGCGAAAGGTCAGGAAGCCATCGCGAGTTGGATCGACGCCATGCGACACTGGGGTCACCCGATTCCCCCCGCCCGCTTCCTTGACCTCGACGCCGCCGAGTCCGAGTCCCAAGCCGCGGTGGCGGTCTGATGCGCTCGCTCGACCCCCCCGCCCGGCATCTGGGGGAGCCGGATCGCCGATGAGCGGCGAATCGACCCGGCCGCCCAAGACCGCAGACTGATCCCGATCACGAGAATGGAACTGGCTCGACGGGCCATGCCCGACGGGCAGTGAGACGGAGGGAGCACGGAGCAGCATGGAAGGGTTCCTCGAAACACCCAATTGGGGCCTGATGGCGCCGCAGCTCTGGGTCTTGGGCCTGGCGCTGACGCTGCTGCTGGGCGACGCCTTCCTCGACCAGACCAAGCACGTCGTCTGGCTGACGGCCCTCTCCCTCATCGGCTACGGCGCGGCGCTGATCTCCCTCTGGTGGCAGGACGGACGGAACGAGGCGACCTTCTACGGCCTCTTCCGGGCCGACGGGCTGACCGTCGTCCTCTCCTTGACGATCCTGATCGCCGCCCTCCTGACGGTGACCATCTCGGCCAGCTACGTCGACCGCCTCGAAGGGCGGATGCCGATCGGCGAGTTCTACGTCCTGCTCGCCTTCTCCGTCCTCGGCGCGCTGCTCGTCTCGGCCGCCGGCGACCTGATCATGATCTTCGTCGGGATCGAGCTCTCCTCCCTCGCCACCTACGTCCTCACCGCCTTCGCCAAGCGGCGCCTGACGGCGGTCGAGGGCGCCCTCAAGTACTTCTTGCTCGGCATCTTCGCCAGCGCCATCCTGGTCTACGGCATGGCCTGGATCTACGGCGCGACCGGGACGACCAACCTCGACTTCATCGCCATCTTCTTGCAGGACGCGATCGTCGGCCAGGAGTTCCTCGAGCCGTCGCTGCTGCTGGCGCTGCTGCTGCTGATCGTCGGTCTCGGCTTCAAGATGGCCGCCGTCCCCTTCCACTTCTGGACCCCGGACGCCTACGACGGCGCCGCGACCCCGGTCAGCGGCTTCATGTCGGTCGTGCCCAAGGTGGCCGCCTTCGCCGCCACGATCCGGATCTTGGTCCAGGCGCTCGGCCCGATGCGCGACGACTGGCTGAACCTGATCGCCGTCCTCGCCTTCATCACGATGGCCTTCGGCAACATCGTCGCCGTCTCCCAACGCAACGTGAAGCGGATGCTCGCCTACTCCTCGATCGCCCACACCGGCTACATGATGGTCGGCCTCGCCGCCTACCGCAGCGGCGAGTCGCTCGGCGACGAGCGGGCCGTCACCAGCCTCCTCTACTACATCCTGGCCTACACCTTCATGAACATCGGCGCCTTCGGCGTCGTCGCCTGGCTCCAGCACCGCCGCCGCGCGCTGACGCTCGACGACTTCAGCGGCCTGGCCTCGACCGAGCCGCTGGCGGCGGCGGCGATGACCGTCTTCCTGATCTCGTTGATGGGCATCCCGCCGACGATCGGCTTCTACGCCAAGTACTACGTGATCGAGGCCGCGATCGCCTCCGGCCCGGTCGGCGTCGCGCTGGCGATCGCGATCGTCGTCCTCTCCGCCGTCTCCGCCTTCTACTACCTGCGGGTGGTGGCGGTCATGTACTTCAACGAACCGACCGAGACGCCGCGGCGGACCTCGACCCCGCTGCTCAACGCCGGCCTCGGGGTGATGGTCCTGGCGACGATCGTCTTCGGCCTCTTCTCGAGCCAGCTCAACGACCAGTTGACCGAGCGCTGGGTGCGGGCGCTGACCCTGGTCGCCCAGGTCGGCACCGACGGCTGACGTCCGCCCCCCGTCCCGCGCCGGCGAAGCGGGTCATGGCGTCGGGCACCTCGTGCGGAGTCCGGGTGATCGCTCGCGGTCGCCCGGAGAGCGACCCTCACCCCCAACCCCGTGCCCCGCTCCCGCGCGCAGACGAGAGGAGCCCGTCCCCCTGGCAAGAGCCGAACTGGGCATCCGGATATCGTCGTCGGCGGTCAGCAGGACCGGGGGCGCGGCGCTCGCCCTCCTCGTTGCCTCCACGCTCCGAC
>JBBSNJ010000152.1:0-6754 GCA_038232775.1 Thermomicrobiales bacterium | reverse complement strand
TGTCCCCTGTCCCCTGTCGCCTGTCGCCTGTCGCCTGTCGCCTGTCGCCTGTCGCCTGTCGCCTGTCGCCTGTCGCCTGTCGCCTGTCGCCTCAAGCATGCTCCATCAACAAATCCTTGGTGACCGGCTCGGCGACGAACTCCTTAGTGATCCGGCCCCGCGACATGACCAGGATCCGGTCCGACTCGGCGATCACCGTCTCCGGTTCGGTCGACAGCAGCAGCACCGCCACGCCCTCGGCCTTGAGCTCCCGCACCAGATCGAGCACTTCCCGCTTCGCCCCAACGTCCATCCCCCGCGTCGGCTCGTTCAGGATCAGCAGGCGGGGCTGCCGCGTCAGCCACTTGGCGAAAACGACCTTCTGCTGATTGCCGCCGCTCAGGTGCCCGGCCAGCAACCGCGGGTTCGGCGGGCGGACGCCGGTCCGGTGGACCAGTCGGTCGGCGATCGCCACCTCCGCCCCGCCCCGGAAGACCGCCGGCACCAGGCGGTCGAGGTGGGCGAGGGTCACGTTCTTGTAGATCTCGTGCCGCGGAAAGAGGGTCGCCCGCCGGTTCTCGGTCAGGTAGGCGATCCCCAGCTTCTTGGCGGCGCCCGGCGACCGCGGCCGGATCGGGCGGCCATCGAGCCGCATCTCCCCGGCCGTCGGCTCGAGCAGCCCGAACAAGGCGCGGGCCACTTCCGTCATGCCGGCGCCGAGGAAGCCGAAGAGGCCCACCACCTCGCCCGCCCGGACCGTCAGGTCGATCCCCGCGAAGGCGCCCGGCGCCGCCAGCCCGGCGATCTCGAGGACCGGCGGCGCCTCGACCGGCGGCGGCAGCGTCACCGTCCGCTCGTACCCCGCCGCCAGGTCGGTCGCGTCCTGGCCGATCATCAACTCGATCAGCTGGGTCTTCGTCAGGCCCTCGGCCGGCAGCGTCGCCACCTTCCGGGCGTTCTTGAGGATCGTCACCCGGTCGGAGACCGCCAGCACGTCTTCCAGGAAGTGGGAGATGAAGATCAGACTCTTGCCCCGCTCCCGCAGCTCACGCATCAGGGCGAAGAGGCGCTCCGCCTCGGGCACCGAGAGGGCGGAGGTCGGCTCGTCGAGGATGATCACCTCGGCCCCCGAGAAGACGACCCAGGCGATCTCGACCATCTGCTGGGCGCCGAGCGGCAAGGTGTCGAGCCGGGCGGTGACATCGAGGTCGATCCCGACCTCGCTCAGCTCCGTCGCCGCCTCGGCGTTCATCCGCTTCCAGTCGATCAATCCCGCCCGGTTCGTCGGCTGCCGACCGCGGAAGACGTTCTCCGCCACCGACAGCGGCCCGATCGAGCTCAACTCCTGGAAGATCATGCCGATGCCGCGGGCCTTGGCGTCGGCCGGGGACGCGAACCGGACCGGCTGCCCGCGCAGCACGAAGTGCCCCTCGTCGGGCGCCAGCACGCCGGCCAGGATCTTCATCAGCGTGCTCTTGCCGGCCCCGTTCTCGCCCACCAGCCCGTGGATCTCGCCCGCCCGGAGCTCGAAATCGACCCCCTCCAAGGCGACCGCCCCGCCGAACCGCTTCGTCACCCCCCGCAGGTCGAGGACGACCCCGGCCTCGCCCCCAACCCGAGACGAGGACGCCCGAGGGGCGGGGGAAGGGTGGGCGATTGGGGCCGCCGCGGTGCCGTCGCGCTCCATCGGTCCCACCCCGCCCAGCTCAGAAATCGGGCCAGGAGACCCGGTCGTTCGAGGCTCCCTCAGGCTAGTAGAGCAGGTTGTCACCCAACCAGATGTAGCCGAGGGCGTTGTCCTTGGTGATCGGGCCGCCGTCGGTCCGGATGAACTTCGGGATCGTCGTGGTCCCTTCGAAGCCCTCGAACTGGTCGGTCCCCGAGACGGTCAAGTAGCCGGCCCAGACGGCGCCGCCGTGGATCCGCCCCGTCGGGTTGATCACCGAGGCGAGCAGCCGGTCCTCGAGGATCGCCTCGCAGGCGTTGCGCAGCCCGTCGACGCCGACGATCTTGACCTGCTCCTGCTTGCCCGCCTGGGCGACCACCTCGGAGGCGGCCAGCGCCATGTCGTCCGAGTGGAAGAACCCGCCCTTGACGTCCGGGAAGCGCTGGAGGAGGTCCTGCCAAAGGGGCGAGACCTGGTTGATGTCCCAGTTGCCGGGCGTCTCGTCGACGACCTCGATCCCGGGGTACTGGGCCAGCATGTTGGTGAAGCCCTGGGCGCGGCCCTGGGCCCCGGTGTGGCCGAGCTGGCCCTGGGTGTGGATCACCTGCCCCTCGCCGCCGATCGCGTCGAACAGCTCCTTGGCGACCGTCTCCCCCATGTAGATGTTGTCCGGCTCCAGGTAGGTCAGGTGCCCGAACTGGGCGAACTCCTCCGGGTCCTGGACCAACCGGGTGTCCATGTCGATCAGGGGGATGCCTTTGGCGATGATCGCGTTCGCCGGGTCGATCAGCGCGTTGCTGGCCGAAGGGTGGACCGCGACGAAGTCCCACTCCTGGTTGGCGATGTCCTGCATGTCCTGGAGCTGCTTGTCGAGCGTCAACTGGCCGTCGTAGGACGTGACATCGACCCCGAGCAGATCGCCGAAGAACGCCGACGTCTCGATCCCGCGCGAGACCCAGGTCGACTGGGCGCCGACCTCGGAGAAGGCGGCCCGGAACTTCTTCTCCGGCAGATCGTCCGGGATCAGCCCGAGCGAGGCGACCGCCTCCTTCGCGCTCACCCCCTGGCCGACCCCCGTCGCCGCCGCCAGCGCCGCGACCGAGGCGAAGCCGCCGACGACGCCGCGCCGGCTCATCCTCCGGACCTGCGTCCCCAGCTCCTCGAGCTCCCGTCCCGCGAATGCACCTCGCCGTGCGATCTCGCCCATCGTTGCCTCCTCTGGTGGTTTGGACCGTCGTCGTCCCACCGGCGTCCATCGCCGGCTCATGATCTCGTTCGCCCCCGCCTCGCCGCCAACCTGGGGCCGCCGCTACGGCCGGACGCGGCGACGACGATGACCCGGAATCACCGTTCGCGCCGGGGCCGAGGGAGCTTCGCGGCCGGGGCGGGGGGACTCGCTCCGGGCGGCACTGCCGACCTCCAGCGAACCCCAACGGAACGGCCCATCCTGGTCGCGGCCGGACCGTAGCATAGGTCCGAGAGGGGGTCAACCGCCCATCCCACATCCGGCCGACGAGCCGGCGCTTCCCCCGACTGCGACGATGGCCTCATCTCGGGCCGCTTCCGCCGCGCCGCACTCGCCCCCGATCAGCGCCGCCCATCGTCCGCCTCCGCCCCGCCCCCCGCTCCCGTCGCCAGCAGCCGCTCGCACCGTCAGGACCAAGCCCGCGACGATCGCCGACCTCCAGGCGACTCCCGACGACGGCTGGCAGTACGAGCTAATCAACGGCGTCATCGTCGGCACACCCCTCGACGCAGGAGAACACGGCGAGATCGAAGCCTCATTCATCGCTGCTCTTCATTCCGGGTCGCATCCGACCGCCGGGACCAGGGAGTCGCTTGGCAGCATCTTCCCCGGCGACACCGGCTTCATCTTCGCGCGGAACCCGCCCACCGTCCGCGCGCCCGACGTCGCCGTCGTCTTAGCCGACCGTCTGCCGCCCGGGCACGTTCCCGATGACTACCTCGACCTCGCCCCCAATCTCGTCGTCGAGATCGTCTCCCCCTCCGACCGACCCCAAGCCATCGCCGAGAGCATCGCCTGCTACCTGAAGCACGGCGTCCCCCTCGTCTGGGTCGCCTACCCCGCGACCCGCACGGGCGCCGTCCACCGGCCCGGCGCCGAACCCCACCCGCTCGGCGCCGCCGACGCCTTAAACGGTGTAGAGATTCTCCCCGGCTTCCGCCTCCTCCTCGCCGATGTCCTCCGTTATCGGTACTTTGTTGACCGCGCTCAGGACGGGGCGTTGCGGGCGATCCAAGGCGACCCCGTGAACCGAAACCGGGAGCATTGGGTCTCGTCCTTTGACTCGGTGGCGTCCCCGATAGGCCCACGCCGATGTTGCAACAAAGGACCGTTATACGGAATCAGGGTGATGACTTTCGCTTCCCGGAAAGAAGCCCTCACCCCCGCCCCCTCTCCCGTGCGCGGGAGAGGGGGCGGGGGCTCTCTCCCGGACCGTTTGGTCATCCACACGCCTCCCCTGCGTCATTCCGAGGCATCGAGGAATCCGGCCTTTCCGCCTCACCCAACACGACCGGATTCCTCGTTCCTCGGAGTGACAAGGGGAACGGATCGCGGCTCCCGCTACGCCACCGCGCCGGTGACTCGACCCGAAACCGATCGAGACACGGCGGCTCGTGAAACTGTCCGGGAGAGAGGGGGCGGGGGTGAGGGCATCTCTCCGGGTAGCCGAAGTCATGACCCGAGGTTCGTATTGGTGGCGCATCGAGCCTGAACCGTCGCCCCTACCGAGCGCACTACGGGGCACGCATCACCAGCGCGGACTTTCGATCAAAGAGCCGGACGTTGGCTCGCCCCATCCCCCGGTCCCCCGCGGCGGGAGCGCCGACCGGCGGGGTGAGGACCGGCGCCGTAGCGCCGCCGCTCACCCGATCGCCGTCGAACCCGTCGCCCGCAGCCGCGGCAGCAAATCCCCCGCGATCCGCTCCATCGTCCCGAACTGCGCCTCCTCCGGCGCCTCCATCAGGAACTCCTCGATCCCCGCCTCCCGGTAGCGCCCCACGATCTCGGCGAAGGCGTCCGCCGACTGCCACGGGTCGGCCCCCAGCTTCAGGGTCCAGCCGTAGAGCGACCGGATGATCGCCCGCGGGTCGCGCCCGATCGCCGCGCAGGCTTCGTCCAGCCGCCCGTTCCGCTCCCTGATCTCCTCGACCGTACCGTACGAGTTCCAGCGGTCGGCGTAGCGGGCCACGATCCCCAGCATCCGCGGCCCGTGCGCCCCGAGCGTCAGCGGCGGCCGCGGTTGCTGCAACGGGCCCGGCCGGAACGGCGCCGCCTCGACCGCGTAGGAGGTTCCCCGCCAGGTCGTCACGTCGTGCGTCAGCAGCCGGTCGATCAGCTCGACCGCCTCGGCGAAGCGGTCGACCAGCTCCCGCGGCGCGGGAAAGGGGACGCCAAAGCGGGCGTGCTCCGGCTCGTACCACCCCGCTCCCAGCCCCAGCTCCAGCCGACCCGCCGAAACGTGATCGACCGTCACCGCCATCTTCGCCACCAGCGCGGGGTGGCGGAACGTGTTGCTCGTCACCAGGATGCCGAGCCGCGCCCGCTCGGTCAACGCCGCCAGCGCCGCCAGCAGCGTCCACCCTTCGAGGAACGGCGCCTCGGGGATGCTCGGTCGTTGGTAATGGTCGGCGTGCCAGATGCTGTCGAACCCCGCCGCCTCGAAGACCCGCACGTGCCGCCGCATCGTCTCCCACGGCAGGTTCTGGTTCCGCACGATCCCGAACCGCAGGGGCGGCGGCGACGGCGCGGGCGGCGCGCCAGGGCTGGACGACTCGGCCACGCGACACCTCCGCCGGGGTCCAACCCCGGCCGCATGATCGACGGCTTCGCCGTATCCTACGCCGACCCGGAAGGGTGTCAACCGCGCCGCGGCGAGGCGCGGCCAGCGGAACCGGCGCCCCGCGGCGCCCTGAGGAGGGATCGACGATGGCCGAGGGGAACACCGGCGGGCTGACCGGCAAGCTCGCGCTCGTCACCGGCACCGGCAGCGGCATCGGCCAAGCGACCGCCTTCGCCCTCGCCGCCGCCGGCGCCCGCCTCGCCGTCACCGAGCTGCCCGACCGCCTCGACCGCGCCGAAGCCACCGCCGCCGCCGTCCGCGACCGCGGGGGCTAGTCTACGGCCCTCCCGATCTATTTCCCCCTCCTCGACATAATCGACCCCGGCGTCAGCGCCGCTGCGGAGGGGGGGGGGGGCCGGCTCGACGTCCTGGTCAACAACGCCGGCGTCAACGTCCCCCAGTTCGCCTTCGACGTCACGCCGGAGGCGTGGGACACGGTGCTCGACGTCAACCTGAAGGGCCTCTTCTTCGTCGCCCAGGCCGCCGGCCGCCGGATGCGGGACCAGGCGCCGAGCGGCGGCAGCATCGTCAACATCGCCAGCCAGATGGGCGTCGTCGGCTACACCAAGCGCGCCGCCTACTGCTCGTCCAAAGCCGGCGCCGTCAACCTCTCCCGCGTCCTCGCCTTCGAGTGGGCCGAGCACGCGATCCGGGTCAACGCCGTCTGCCCCACCTTCGTCGAGACCCCCCTCACCCGCCCCATGTTTGAGGACGCCGAGTTCAAGGCCGACGTCTTCAGCCGCATCCCCCTCGGTCGCCTCGCCACCCCGGAGGACGTCGCCCACGCCGTCGTCTTCCTCGCCGGCGACGGCGCCGCCATGATCACCGGCCACGCCCTCCTCGTCGACGGCGGCTGGACGGCCGTCTAGACGCCAGACGCCAGACGCCAGACGGCTGGCGTCTGGGCGATCACCGGGGGGGCACCCCCTCTGTCCTCCGGACTCCGGTTGAACCGTGGCGCTCTGGCACCTGGAGGCTCTCCTCTCCGGCCGCAGCGGGAGCGGGGACGAGGGCGCTGTCCCGGACAGTTCCGAGTTCGGCCCGCAGCGGAGGGTTCGCACGGCCGATCCGGCGGGTCTCGGTGGCCGAACGACCGGGTGCCCGGCCGCCATGGTGAGGTTTCGGGCCGGCGTCGCGGCGACCGCGCGTCTCCTGAAGCCCCGCGCGGCGGCCAGAAATCAAACGGTCCGGGAGAGAGGAGGCCGGTGGTGAGGGCAGCTCTCCGGTAGATACAACTGATCAC
>JBBSNJ010000151.1:0-6807 GCA_038232775.1 Thermomicrobiales bacterium | reverse complement strand
GCCCCGCCCGGCCCCGCCCGGCCCCGCCCGGCCCCGCCCGGCCCCGCCCCAGGAGGGTCGATGGTTCCGCCCCACGGCGACGAGACGCTCGTGCTCGTCGGCGCCCGCGTCCGCACCCTCGACCCCGCCGGCGCCACCGTCGACGCGATCGCCCTCCGCGACGGCCGGATCGCCGCCGTCGGGCCGTCCGCGGCGGCGCGGGCGACCGAGCCGGACGCGACGGTCGTCGACCTCGGGGGGCGGACGGTCCTGCCCGGCCTGATCGACGCCCACAGCCACCTGGAAGGGACCGCCCTCCACCTCGCCCACTACGCCGACTGACACGCCCCGCCCCACCGCGACCTCGCCGGCGTCCTCGGCGCCCTCGCCGCCCACGCCGCGACCGTGCCGCCGGGCGCCTGGGTGATCGGCCAGGGCTCGTTCATGCTGGCGGAGAAGCTGGCCGAAGGCCGCCACCCGACCTTGGCCGAGCTCGACGCCGCCGTACCCGAGCACCCCGCCCTCCTCCGCGCCGGCGCCCACGTCACCGTCGCCAACTCGCGGGCGCTGCGCACGCTCGGCATCGACGAGTGGTACGTCCCCCCCGCCGGCGGCCACGTCGAGCGCGACGCCGCCGGCCAGCCGACCGGCGTCCTGATCGAGCTTTGGTGGCCGCTCGGCCTCGGCCGCTTCGGTCTGGCGGAGACGGAGGCGGCGGTCGCGGCGATGGCCGCTCGCCTGGCCGGCTACGGCATCACCTCCCTCGGCGACCAGTTCCCCTCCGCCAACGGCCTCCGCGCCTACCAGCGTCTCGGCCGCGCCGGCCGCCTGCCCCTGCGGCTCACCTTCACCGTCCACTGCCCGAACCCGACCGCCCTCCGCACCTTTCTCCGACAGGGCTTCGAGACCGGCTTCGGCGACGACCGCCTCAAGCTCGGGGCGATCAAATTCTTTGTCGACGGCGGGATCACCGGCGCCGCCGGCGCGTTTTATGACGACTACCGGCACCAGCCGGGCAACCGCGGCCACCTCAAGCTCGAACCGGACGAGATCGCGACGATGGTCCGCGAGATCGACGCCGCCGGCTGCCAGGCCAGCGTCCACGTCGTCGGCGACCGCGCCCTCGACCTCCTCCTCGACGCCTTCGCCGCCCTCCCCGACCCCGGCGCCCGCCGCCACCGCCTCGAGCACGCCGGCCACCTCTGCCTGACGCCGGAGCGGATCGCCCGGATCAAGGACTTGGGCCTGATCCCGGTCGTGACGATGCCCTTCCTCTCCTCCTTCGGCGACTTCCTCGATCCCTACCTGGGCGAGCGCGCCGCGGGCGCCTTCGCCCTCCGCCGGATGCTCGACGCCGGCCTGACCGTCCCCGGCTCCTCCGACTCGCTCGGCGCCCAGCCCGAATCGCTCAACCCTTTCTTCGGCGTCTGGTGCTCGGTCGCGCGGCGGACCTACGGCGGCCGGCTCCTCGCCCCCGAGGAGGCGGTCACCCCCCTCGAAGCCCTCCACACCTACACCACCGCCGCCGCCTGGGCCGATTGGGAAGAGGGATCGCGCGGCAGCCTCGAGCCGGGCAAGCTCGCAGATCTGATCGTCTGCGACCGCGACCCGACCGCGATCCCGACCGCCGACCTTTGCGACTTCCGCCCCTCGGCCACCCTCCTCGGCGGCCGCGTCGTCGCCGGTGCCCTGCCGCCCGCGGACTCCGACGCCGCCCCGGCCCGCGAGCGAGGGACGTCGGGTTGAGCGCCGGCGCCGCGCTGGGGACGCCCTCGCCGCCGCCTTGCCGACCGGCGGCTCGCGGCCTAGGCGTGGACCGCCGCCACCACCTCGTCCGCCAGTCGCTGGACGATCCCCTGGGGGAACGGCGGCGGCAAGTAGAGCACCAGGTGGGTAGCACCGGCGTCGACGAACTGCTGGAGCGTCCGCGTCGCACCGGGCAGGTCGTCGTAGTCGAGCCGCAGCTGCACCGAGAGCGTGATCTCCGCCGGGTCGCGCCCGACCGCCGCGCAGTGCTGCCGCAGGATGCCCAGCTTCCGCGTGAACTCCTCGACCGGGCCACCGGAAAAGTTCCAAACATCGGCGTGTTCGGCCACGATCCGCAGCGTCACCTTCTCGCCGCTGCCGCCGATCACGAGCGGCGGCCACGGCCGCTGGACCGGTTTCGGTTCGCAGCGCGCGTCCTTGAGCTGGTAGTGCGTCCCGGCGTAGTCGGTCGTCGGTTGGGTGTAGAGCAGCTTGATCAGCTCGACCGCCTCGCGGAACCGCGCCAGCCGTTCCCCCGGCGGATAGAGCGGGATGCCCATGCTCTCGTGCTCGTAGACGTTCCAGCCGGCGCCCAGCCCGAGATCGAGCCGACCGCCGCTGATGACGTCGACCGTCGCCGCCGTCTTCGCCAGCACCGCTGGGTGGCGGTATGTGTTGCCGACCACCATCAGCCCCAGCCGCAGCCGGCGCGTCTGCGTCGCCATCGCCGTCAGCGTCGTCCACCCTTCCAGGCACGGCCCATCGAGGTCGCCCTGGATCGGCGCGAAGTGGTCGAACAGCCAGGCGTGTTCGAAGGCGGGAACCTCGTCCGCCTCCCGCCAAACCGCCAGCATCTCCTCGTAGGTGGTCTGCTGCGGCGCCGTCTTGATCCCGAAACTCAACGCTGCCATCGCGCATCCTCCTTGTCCCGTCCATGCTACCAGTCGCCGGGGCGGTCGCCTCGGTCCCTTCCCGCCCATCGCCCGCCCGGTCGCGACCGACCAGGCCGCTGCCGCCACGTCCGCCCCCTCGCTCGGGGATCGCCCCCCGAGCGGGGCTCGGCGGCGGCGGCGAGCGCGGCTTCCCCGACCTCCCGGCCGAGCCGGACGACGACGGGCGCCGATGCCGTAGAATCCTCGACCGGAACCCACCCACAGATCCCGCCCACCGGGGCGCGCCGCCCACCGCCCGGGCGAACGGGCGCTCCGCCCAACCCAGCGCCGGGAGGACCCGTGACGGACACCGCAGCCGCGACCACCACCATGACCGACCGCGCCCGCGCCCTCCTCCACCAGTGGGTCGACAGCGAGAGCCTGCGCAAGCACTGCGAGGCGGTCTCCGCCTCCCTCCGCCACCTCGCCCGCCAGCACGGCGAAGACGAGGATCTGTGGGGAGCGGTCGGCCTCCTCCACGACATGGACTACGAGAAGCACCCGAACCTCGAGCTCGCCCCCGACGGCCACCCCTTCGTCGGCGTCGCCTACCTGCGCCAGCACGGCTGGGGCGACGAGGTCACCCGCGCCATCCTCGCCCACGCCGACTACTCGGGGGTCGGCGCGGTCAGTCCGCTGGAGAAGTCGATCCGCGCCGTCGACGAGCTGAGCGGCTTCGTCGTCGCCGTCGCCCTCGTCCGCCCCGACAAGAGCGTCCGCGAGGTGAAGGTCTCCTCGGTCCGCAAGAAGCTCAAGGACAAGGCCTTCGCCGCCAAGGTCAGCCGCGACGAGATCGCGCGCAACGCCGAGGCGCTGGGCCTGCCGCTGGACGAGCTGATCGGCGAGGTGATCGCCGGCATCCAAGCCGAAGCCGACCGCCTCGGTCTGGCCGGCACACCCCCGTCGTAGGAGCGCACCGCTGGGCGCCCGTCTCGGGGCAACGGCGATCGCCGCCACCAGCCACCCGTCACCCGCCACCCAGGAGCCGCCCGATGCCGACCCCCACCACCCTCTCCCTCTTCGTCGTCGCCGCATTGACGCTCCTCGTCGTACCTGGCCCGTCGGTTCTCTACGTCGTCGCTCGAGGGGTCCACCAGGGTCGAGCGGCGGCACTGCTCTCCACGCTGGGCGTCGGCACCGGGGCCTTGGTCCACGTCGCCGCGGCGGCCATCGGCCTTTCGGCGTTAGTCGCCTCCTCGGCCACGGCCTTGGCCCTGGTCAAGTATCTCGGGGCGACGTACCTCATCTACCTCGGCGTCCGCACGCTCCTCTCCCGCGACGAAGGGCAGCGGTCCGCGGCCCTGCCACCGCGGCCGTTCGGTCGAATCTTTGCTCAGGGTGCGGTGATCGAGGCGCTCAACCCGAAGACCGCCCTGTTCTTCCTCGCCTTTCTGCCCCAATTCGTCGACCCCGAGCGCGGCGGCGTAGCGGCGCAAACGCTCCTACTCGGGATCCTCTTCGTCGTCCTCGGGATTTGCACCGACAGCGCCTATGCGCTCGCTGCCGGCACCGTCGGCTCCCTAATCCGCCGGCGCCAGGGAGTCATGCGGGCGCAGCGCTACCTGGCGGGAAGCATCTACATCGGTCTCGGGGTGACCACGGCCCTGGCCGGCACCGACCGCGAGTGAGCGGACGAGCAGCGGCTCGACGGTTGTCGCGGCCGCTCGATACGGTGTCGACCCTTCAACGCCTGGAGCAGTCCGATGCCCGAAACCACCACGCTCGCCCTCTTCCTCGCCGCCGCCGTCGCCCTCGTCGTCGTCCCCGGCCCCTCGATCCTCTATATCGTCGCCCGCGGCATCGACCAGGGGCGCGCCGCCGCCGTCGTCTCCGTGCTCGGCGTCGAGACCGGCAGTCTGGTCCACGTCCTGGCCGCCACCCTCGGTCTCAGTGCTCTCCTCGCCACCTCGGCCGTCGCCTTCGGGGTGGTGAAGTTCGCCGGCGCCGCCTATTTGATCTACCTCGGGCTGCGCACCCTCCTCTCGCCGCCGCCGGCGGCCTCGGCGTCCCCGATCGCTCCCCGCTCGCTGCGCCGGATCTACGGGCAGGGGATCATCGTCCAGGTCTTCAATCCGAAGGTGGCCCTCTTCTTTCTTGCCTTTATTCCCCAATTCGTCGACCCGCGGCGCGGCCCGGTCCCCGCCCAAACGTTGCTCTTCGGCGGCATCCTCGTCGCCACGGGCATCGTCATCAGTGGCGCTTACGCGCTCGCCGCCGGCTCGGCCGGCGGCTGGCTGCGCCGCAACGCCGGTTTTGCCCGCGCCCAGCGTTGGGTCGCCGGCAGCGTCTACCTCGGCCTCGGCGTCGCCACCGCCGTCGCCGGCACGGGAAGGGAGCACCGATGAGCGACAGGCCCCAGCCGACCGCGCCGACCGCGCCGACCGCCGGGCTCGTCTTCGACGACCGCTACCTCCAGCACAACCCCGGCCCCTACCCCCTGTACAGCACCGGCGGCCCCTACCCCTTCGTCGACCCCGTCCTCCACCTCTCCAACCACCGCCTCGTGATGCGGACCAAGCACCTCCTCGACCTCTCCGGCCTCGCCGACGACCTCGCCCGGATCCCCGCCCGCAAGGCGACGGTCGAGGAGGTCGCCCGCTACCACGACCCCGCCTACATCGAGCGGGTGAAGCAGATCAGCGAGACGGGCGGCGGCGAGACGGGCGAAGGCGCCCCGGCCGGTCCCGGTTCCTACGAGATCGCCCTCCTCGCCGCCGGCGGCGCCCTGGCCGCGGTCGACGCCGTCGTCGCCGGTCCGACCCGCCGCGTCTTCGTCAACGTCCGCCCCCCCGGCCACCACGCCGTGGCCGACCGGGGGATGGGCTACTGCATCTTCAACAACGTCGCCCTCGCCGCCCTCCACGCCCGTGCCGTCCACGGCCTCGACCGCGTCCTGATCGTCGACTGGGACGTCCACCACGGCAACGGGACGCAGGACGCCTTCTACGCCGACCGGGCGGTCCTCTTCGTCTCCCTCCATCAGGAAGGGCTCTACCCCGAGGAATCGGGCACCCTCGACGAGGTCGGGACGGGGGCGGGGGCGGGCTTCAACGTCAACATCCCGCTCTCCGCCGGCAGCGGCGACGCCGCCTATCAGGCCGCCTTCGACCGCGTCGTCCTCCCGCTCGCCCGCGCCTTCCGGCCGGAGCTGGTCCTGGTCTCGGCCGGCCAAGACGCCAGCACGATGGACCAGCACGGCCGGATGTGCCTGACCACCGACGCCTACCGCCGGCTGACGGCGGCGATGGTCGCCGTCGCCGACGAGCACGCCGCGGGGCGAATCGTCATCATGCAGGAAGGAGGCTACAGCGAGCTCTACGCGCCGTACTGCACGCTCGCGATCGTTGAGACTTTGGCCGGGCGGCGGACGGGGCTGGCGGAGCCGCTCGATCCGGCGCGGCTGGCCGAGATGGCACCGGCGCAGAGGGTCGGGCGGGATGCGGCGGCGGCAATCGGGGCGGCGGAACGCCGGCACCGGGACCACTGGGACGAAGGAGGTTGAACCTCCGATCACCAGGCCCGCTACCCTCGGTTCAGAGAGAAGAAACCGCTTGTAGCAGCGCCACGCCGATCACATGCTGACCGCCTGCTCGGGCGGAGTCAATCCCGACCATCTGCCGCTGCGCCACCTGCTGCCGAACGTCCTCGCCCCGGTCCTCGTCTACGCGACGACGACCATCGGCCTCCTCGTCGTCTTCACCTCGACCCTCTCTTTCCTCGGCCTCGGTGTGCCGCCCCCCACCCCCGTGTGGGGCCTGATGGTCGACGAGGGGCGCAAAGTGCTCAACGTCTCCCCCCACGCCGCCACCATCCCCGGCGTCGCCATCGCCCTCACCGCCCTCTGCTTCAACCTCGTCGGCGACGGCCTCCGCTACGCCCTCGATCCCCGCCAGCACCGCAACTGATCCGGGGTCCGTCCGGTTGAGCCGTCCCCCTGATGGGAGCGAGCCCGTCTCCCCTCTTCCAGGCACGGGAAAGACGCCGGCCGTGAGAGAATCTCTCCAAATAGTCGGGACCACGACCCGAGGCTCGTCGGAGTCCACGGGCGGCTGGCGCGGCGGTCTGCACCCGGTTCGGCGCGGACTCGACGGGAGCCCGCCGAGAAGCCTCCGCCGCTTCGGCGGGGGACGAGGGTGCTCGCGCCAGTTCG
>JBBSNJ010000150.1:0-6821 GCA_038232775.1 Thermomicrobiales bacterium | reverse complement strand
TCATCGAGGTCGAGTGGGACGACTTCGGCGAAGGACTCTCGGGCGGAGACTTTCCGGCGATCGAGTTGACCTGGGGCGCTGACTACCCCGGCCCTGAGTCGTTCCTCTGGTCGCTGTTCGCCGCCGACAGCCCCGACAACGCCACTCGCTTCGCCGACCCCGTCTACGACGATCTCCTCGACCGAGCCGCCGCCGCGTTGGACCCGGAGCAGCGGGCGGCGTTCTACGAGGAGGCCCACCGGCGTCTCCTCGCGACCGATCTCGTCCTGCCCCTCTACCACGACGTGAGTTCCACCCTGGTCGCCCCCTCGGTCCACGGGCTCGTGGTCACGCCGCTCGGGCTCCTCTCCCTCGACGACGTTTGGATCGGGGACTGAGCGATGACCGCCCTCAATCTCCCCGCCCGCGCCACCGATGCCCCTCCGGCCGAGCGGTCCGCCATCGACCTCCGCCCCCTCGGTCCGGGCGAAGTCCCGGCGCTCCGCCTCCGCGGCTCCCGCGATTTGGCCCCCGCCGCCGTCCGCGCCCTGCTCAAGGACTACCCCGACCGTGCTGTCTGGCTGCCAACGACGTCCGAGTTCGTCCTCCTCGCTCCTTGGCGCCACCGCCGCGAGGTAGCCTGGCTGCGGGAGATCGCCGCCGTCGGTAACGCCGAAGCCCTGATCGCCGCCGCCGTCGAACGCAGCCGGCGGGCCGGCGATACCCTGACGCTCGTCCTCGAGATGGACGAGGCGCGCCGTCCCGCCTTCTACGATCGCGCTGGTCTCTCGCCGCTCGGGGAGATCGTCACCTACGAGCTCGAAATGGCCGCCGCTCGCCCCCCCCGAGGCAGACCGCGGCTCGCCTGGCGGCGGGTCCGCCTCGAGGAGCGGCGGATCACGGCCGACCTCCTCCAGATCGACCAGGCTGCTTTCCCCTGGCTCTGGTGGAATGCGGAAGAGGAGTTCCTCGTCTACGATCAGACGCCGGGCGTCGAGCTCTACCTCGGCTGCCTGGACGGCAGGGCGATCGCGTACGTCGGGGTCACGATCTACGCTCGTTGGGGGCACCTCGACCGCGTCGCGGTGTTGCCCGAAGCCCAGGGGAGCGGCCTCGGACTGGAAGCGCTCGCCTTCGCGGTGGCGACCCTTGCCGGTCGAGGATCCCGCCGAATCGCGCTGAGCACCCAGGGCGACAATCTGCGTTCGCAGCGTCTCTACGAGCGTTTCGGCTTCGTCCGCTCGCCGTCGTTCGACTACCGCCTCTACGGCGCCTGGCACCGGGAGGTCGAGCGCGCGGGGGGCGGAGCCGCCGCGCCGAACCCGTCCCTCCCGCCGCACCCCGACGGATCGACGCCTCGACTGGAGCAAGGATGAGCAGCAGATTCGGCCAGATCTTCGCGCTGACCACCTGGGGCGAGTCTCACGGCCCGGCTCTCGGCGTCGTGGTGGAGGGGTGCCCGGCCGGTCTGCCCCTCGCGCTCGAGGACATCCAACTCCAACTCGACCGCCGCCGAGTCGGGCAGAGCGCCGTCACCTCCCCCCGGAACGAAGGGGACCGCGCCGAAATCCTCTCTGGTGTGTTCGACGGCGTCACGACCGGTGCCCCGATCTCCCTGATCACCTTCAACAAAGACGTCGATTCGTCCAAGTACGAACCGCTGCGCGACGTCTTCCGTCCCGGTCACGCCGACTACACCTACTGGGCCAAATACGGTCATCGCGACCATCGAGGCGGTGGCCGCTCTTCGGCGCGCGAGACCTGGGGCCGGGTCGCCGCCGGCGCCATCGCCCGGAAGATCTTGGCGACGGTCGGCGTCGACGTCTACGGTTTCACCCGAGAGCTGGGCGGGATCGGGATGGAGCGTTTCGACCGGGCGGAGATCGAGTGCAACCCGGTCCGCTGCCCGGACCCGGAGGCGGCCGCGAGGATGGTCGCCGCGATCGAGACCGCCAAGGCCGAGCACGACAGCCTCGGCGGCATCGTCGAGGTCCGCGCCGACGGAGTCCCGGTCGGCCTCGGCGAGCCGACCTTCGGCAAGCTCGATGCCCTGATCGGGCAGGCGATGCTCTCGATCCCCGCGACCAAGGGGGTCGAGATTGGTGGCGGATTCGGCGTCGTCCGCTCCCGCGGCTCTGAGAACAACGACGCCTTCTACGCCGAGGCGGGCCGCGTGCGCACCCGCGGCAATACCGCCGGCGGCACCCTCGGCGGCATCTCCTCCGGGGAGCAGATCGTCGTTCGCGTCGCCGTCAAGCCGACCTCCTCGGTCGCCCGCCCCCAGGAGACGGTGGACACCGATCTCCGGCCGCGGACGATCACGGTCGAAGGTCGGCACGACCCCTCGGTTTGCCCGCGGGCGGTGCCGGTCGCCGAGGCGATGCTCGCCCTCGTCCTCGCCGACCTCCTCCTCCTCAACCGCGCCGCCCGCCTTTGAAACGAGTCGGGGTCCTGCTGGTTCGTGGTCGGGGGCCGATGCCGGCGACGAGGGAAGGGCGTCTGCCCCGTCTGCGGGAGCCGGGGGCGAGAGGCTGCCGGTCGTGGTCCCTATACGGACACTGCGCGGTCGCTGCCGCTTCTCGGAAAGAAGCCCTCATTTCCGGCCCCCTCTCTCCCGGACAGTCTCGTTTTGGGTCCGAATCGGCGGCGTCCACCCCCCGATCCGATGCGTCTCATACGAAATCCGGGTGGATCGTGGCTGTTCCCCCGGCGGTCCGCGACCACGCTCCCCTCGCCCGCTGCGGCAGGAGAGGGGCCGGGGGTGAGGGCACATCTCGGGCAACCACAACTGATCGCCCGGATGCCGCATCAGGGGCCGAAGCACGGGGCGGGCGGCCACCATTGCACGGTTTTCGGCCAGCCTTCCGGCGCCAACGCTGACCCGGAAGCCCCAGAAGCCCCATTCGGTGGCGAGAAGCCAAACTGTCCGGGAGAAAGCCCCCGACCCCCTTGCCCCTGTCCCGTGCGTGGGAGAGGGGAGGTTGTCCCGCTCCAGGTAGCGGGCCGTTCAACCGAAGCTCGCATGAAAGCTTCTTCAGGGCAAGCGGAAATGATTACTCGAATTCCGCATCACGGGGCGAACTCCTTGTATCCCGATCATTCATCCCGTTCCCGAGACGATGACGGCGATCACCGATCCGGTCATGGGCTGGGCGAGACCTCGGCGGCGACGAGTAAACGCTCGGCGTCGTCGTCGAAGGGGTCGAGATCGTAGGAACCGTAGAGACGCCACTCCGCGAAGCCGGCCAGCTCTAGGACCAGCTCGAGTTCCGCCCGCTGGATGTAGCGCATCGGGTAACTGGTCGCCGTCCGCCGGACGGTGCCGTCGCCGGCGACGACGTCGTACCAGAGTTCAGTCTCGATCGTCTGGTCCGCAGGCAAGAGGCGACGGGCGGCGAACTTGTCGACCCGCGAGCCCCCGGCCAGCGGCCAACTCCCTTCGTGCCCGACGGTCCGGTCGAAGGCCCGGAGCGCCTCGGGGGTCGGGTGGAGGAGATCGAGGAGCAGAAGACCGCGCGGATCGAGCGCACGCCGGGCGGCGGTCAGAGCTTGCCGTTGGGAAGCGGCCGTCGGCAGATGGAGGAGCCCGTTGAGCGTGATCAGGACGAGCCCGAAGGGGCCACCGGGAACCGAGTCGGCCTCGGTCATCGACCCCCGGTGGAGGAGCACTCGGTGCGAGAGGCCGGCGACGTTGATCGCCGCCCGAGCCCGGTCGAGCATCGCCGGCGAGGCATCGACCCCCGTTACGCGATGGCCGGCCGCGGCCAGGGGCGTCAAGATCCGTCCCGTACCGCAACCAAGTTCGAGCACCGGATCGCCGACCGCCCGCGCGAAGTCGAGGTAGAAGTCGAGGTCGGCCCCGAATCCCGCGTGCTCGATGTCGTAGAGCTCGGCGATCGTGGCGTAGGGATCGGCGGCCGAGGGGTCGTTCACGGTGAGGATTATAGACCCCGGGCGAGGCGGGCTGGACTGGGGCGGCGAGTGCCAGGGAGCACATCGCCGCCCCGGCGACCTCAGGTCCAGGCAACGGTCACTTCCTCCAAGGTGGAGACGGCCGCGTCGTTCGCGACGTAGGAGACGGTCCAGACCTCGAGATCGCGGTCGACCTCACCGAGGATGAAGCCGCCCCCGCTGCACTCGTAGTTCACGCGCTCGCCGGCGAGGACCGCGGTGGCCCCCGTTTGGAACGTGCAGCGCTCGCCGTTCGCCAGCTCGACGGCCCAGGGCACGTCGAGCGGGTTCGCCAGTGTGCCCTGCTCGTCATCCAGCGCCTGATCGCTGGCGGCGGCCTCCTCGATGGTCATCACGTCGTCGCCAGCCGGGAGGTCGGCCGTCTGCTTCCGTCCCGGCGTTTCGCCGGCAGCCCCCGCCGGCGATCCACCGTCGCCGCTCCGCTTCTGCCGCGCCAGCGGTTCGGTCAGCGAGAAGATCACGACCTCGGTCGAGAAGGGGGAGTCGAGGCAGGCCAGCTCGCCGAGTCCGTCCTCAGGCACGAGGGGGTTCTCGAAGCAGGGGTCGTAGAACGCCTGGTCGGCGGAGTCGGTGCAGAGCCAGGCATCGGGGCGTCCGATGTCGGCGAGGGAGGGCGAGGTGCAGGCACCGCTCGCGTTCCCGGTCGCGGCGAGGCCAGGCGCGAGGTCGCCCCGGAAGTAGGGGAGGACGTAGCGGGTGTCGGTTCTCACCGGGCTCGAGGTGGCAGCAGATTGGGCGCCGGGGGTCGCGTCCTGGGCCGCGGCGGTGGCGGTCACGCCGCCGCTCACGGAGAGCAACGTGACGATCAACAGGCAGAGCGAGCGCATGGTCTCCTCCTCACTGGATGACGGACTGACCGATGGACGGGGCGCTCCCGACTGCCGTGCAGAGGACGGCGATCGGTTTCGGTGCACGGACAGCGTTGTCGAGCGAGGCTCCCCGCGACCACGATCAATGGGGCGCGGTGACGGTCACGCTGATCGGATCACGGCTGCCCGCGACCGAGATTGAACAGCGACCTCACCAGGCACCGGGCCGGGACCCGGGAGCCCGGTCAGCGGTAGCGAGGCGGCAGGGAGCGCTCGTCCTTGCAGAAGCCCTGGAAGCAGGCGAGCTGACCACAGCATTGCTCGTCCGCGTTGCAGAGTCCCTCCGCCAAGGCGCAGCAGTTGAACGGTCCGTCATAATCGAAGCCGTTTTCCGAGCAGAAGAAGGTGGGGTCCCAGGCTTGGCATTGGCTCGATCTCTCGCACGGGTCGCCAGAGAGCGCGTAGGTAACCGGAGCGTAGCCGGCGGCGCTGCAGACCCCGAGGAGACACACGTCGAAGCCGCAGCAGTGCTCGTCGAAGCTGCAGCGGCCGCCGGTGGGCAGGCAACAGTTGAACTCGCCATCGTAGGAGAAGCCGTTGTCGGCGCAGTACACCGTCCCCTGCGCCGCGCACTGGGCGGTGCTGTAGCAAGGATCACCCAATCCGACCGGTTGAATCTGGGCGGCGGTGAGCCGAGGTCGGACGCCGCCGATGGCGGCGGCGGCGGCGGTTCCGAACAGGCCTCGGAGGACGCCCCGCCGCGACGCTCGACGAGCTACAGCGCGGGCTAAGTGGTCGAACCGGCGATCGTCCATCGGTCTCCTCTCCCCGACCTCTCGGGCGATCGTCGCTCGCGGCGGAGTCGTCCGAAGGGCGCCAACGCAGTATTGATCCCGACCCATCCTCCGGGCGGAGACGGTCGTGAACTCACCCCCCATTATCCCGGCATCGACGCCGATCCAATATCGCCGGGCTCCCCCCAAAGGTCCCGGTCTCGCCTTTCGTGGAGTGGCGGGAGACCCGGGCGCGCGACGGACAGCAGGTGAGCTGCCATAGCCCTAGGTGATACTCTCCCGAGGGATTCGCAGGAAGAGTTCGTGGAGACAAAGATTCTCAGGGGGGAACATTCTTTCCGCTCTCGCGTGCGGGAGTGGGGAGACGAGATCGGACGCGGGCGGCGGTCGCCGCCAGGCTTGGCGGTGCTCGGAATCGTAAGGGACACGGGATACGGGTGCTCGCTGCCGCTTGGCGGGAAGAAGCCCTCACTCCCGGACCCCGCCCTCCCGGACAGCTTCGGTTTCGGCCCGGAGCCGAGGGGGTGAACCGGCGGTCGAGGGGTCTTCGGTGGCCAATCGCCGCGGCGATCGTCATCACCGCGCCGCCCGGCCCTAAAGGGACCGGGCTGAGGCGACGAAGCCCCGTGAACGGGGCTGTTTCCGCGGCGATCGCCGCCCCCGCCGGGCGCAGCCGGCTTCGTCGCTTCAGACCGGTCCCATCAGGGCCGGGCGGGGCAGCGACGGTGCCCGCCTGCCTCGGACGGAACCCGGATGATTGCTCCGGCTACCCGGAGAGCGGCCCCCACCCCCAGCCCCCGCTTTCCCGGACAGTCTCGTTTCGGGCTCGGATGCGCAGCTTCCATCCCCCGATCCGGAGCGTCTTGGGGCCGACGCACGGGGAGCGTGGCCACCACCGCACAGTGTTCGGCTAGGGCGTGTCCGCAAAGCTGCAGACCGGGTACGCTTGGTCGCATGGACCGCCCTGAACTGACCGACGCGCAGTGGGAGAAGCTGCGGCCGCAGCTCCCGCCGCAGAAGCCCCGCACCGGACGCCCCGCCAAGGACCACCGCACGGTGCTGGAGGGCATCCTCTGGGTGCTGCGGACCGGTAGCCCGTGGCGCTCCCTCCCCGAGCGCTACGGCTCGTGGAAGACCGCGTCGAGCCGCTTCTACCGCTGGCAGAAGGCCGGGGTGTGGGAGCGCGTCCTGGCCGACCTCCAGCGACGGGCCGACGCCGACGGGCGGCTCGACTGGACCCTCCATTTCGTGGACAGCACGGTCGTCC
>JBBSNJ010000149.1:0-6829 GCA_038232775.1 Thermomicrobiales bacterium | reverse complement strand
CCCCGGTACCAGGCGAAGAAGCCGAGGAACATGCTGACCAGCGAGACGTAGGCGAAACCGAGCCAGGCGGCCGGGCCGGCCGCGAGACCGTCCCGGTCGATGACCAGGAGCACCGGCGGCGCCAGCAGCGGGGCGGCGAGGAGCAGCGCCCAGCAGATCACCCGCCAGCCGCCCAACTCTCGCGCCAGCCGCCCCCCCTCGGCGTAGCCGAGGGCGCCGAGACCGACGGCCGCCAGCAGCAGACCGTCGGCCGCCTGCGGTCGACCGGCACCCTGCGCCGCCGCGAAGACGAGGACGGCGCCGACGCCGGCGGCCGACGCCAGCCAGAACGCCGCCGGCGGCCGCTCCCCGGCCCGGAGCACGGCCATGATCGCCGTCGCCGCCGGCAGCAGTCCGACGACTACCGCGCCGTGGACCGCCGGCACCTGCCGCAGGGCGAGGGCCGAGCAGAGGGGGAAGCCGACCACGACGCCGAGGGCGACGATCGCCAGCCCCGGCCAGTGGCGGCGGGGGGGAGGCCGCTCCCGCCGCGCCAGCAGCAGCCCGCCGGCGAGGGCGGCCGCCACCAGCGCCCGCCCCAGCCCGACCAGGGTGCCACCCAGCTCCGGCACCGCCGCCCGCGTCGCCGGCAGCGTCAGGCTGAAGGCGAGCACGCCGAGGAAGCCCCAGGCCAGGCCCCAGTCGCCGCGGCCGGCCGGCCCTCGCCCCTCCCAGCGCGCCCTCACCGGCGGAGCACGGCGACGGCGTCGACCTCGACCAGGTACTCGGGGAGGGCGAGACCGGCGACGATCAGGAGCGTGCCGACCGGCAGCCGCGGCGGCGTGAAGTAGCGGGCGCGGACGGTGTTGACGGCCTCCCGGAAGGGCCGCTCGGTGACGTACATGTTGACGCGGACCAGATCGGCCATCGTCCCCCCCGCGGCTTCGACCACCGCCTTGACGTTCTCGAAGCACTGCACCGCCTGCGCCTCGGCGTCGCCGGCGCCGACGAGGCGCCCCTGCCCATCACGCGCGACCTGGCCGGCGATCCAGACCAGCCTGTCGGTGCGTACCCCGTAGGCGTACGCCAGGCGGTCGGCGGTGGCCAGGTCGAGGCTGGCCGGGCGGATCTGCGCTCGGTCCTGGGGCGTCTCGTCGCTGCCGGTGATCGCGTGCTCGGTCATGGTCTCGCCTCCGTCGGGTGGGCGGGGTCGGTCCCGCTCTCGCTCTCGCTCCTGGACCCTGGTCCCGAGCAGCTCGGCGCACTCGGCCCCGAGGACGCTCCAGGTGATCGCGGGCGGCGCCGCCCACCCGGGCATCGCCGCCGTCAGCACCGGGAGGCGGGAGGTGACCCCGCCCAGCTCGGGGATCGCCGTCCCGATCACCACCCGCCCGATCTTCGCCTCGCGGATGGCGTAGGCGCACATCAGGCACGGCTCGGCGGTGGTGACGAGGAGGCAGCTGCTCAGGTCGAGCCTGCCCAGGGCGGCGCTGGCGCGGCGGAGGGCGATGATTTCGGCGTGGCCGGCGACGTCGAGCGCACCCGCCACCGACTCGCTCGCTTCGGCGACCACCCCGCCACCGTGCGCGACCAACGAGCCAACCGGGGCCTCCCCCCGCCGTCCCGCCTCGCGCCCGAGCGCCAGGCAGCGCCGCATCAACTCGGTCTCGATCGCCACGCCGCTTGCCCTCGATCGCATCGGTCGGGTCTGCTCGCTCTCCTGGTGCGGGCTTCGACTGATACGAATTTCTGGTGAAGGCTTCGTGTTCGTGATGGCGGCGACGGCCCTCACCCCCGACCCCTCGCCCGCCGCGGCGGGCGAGGGGAGCCTGGTCGCGGAGCGCCGGGCGAACCCCCATTGATCACCCGAAGTTCGTATGAGACCGGCCACGCTCACGGCCCCCGCCCACCTTAGCCGTTCGCAATGTCCACGTCAATATGCTCCATGGGTGGTATAAAGGGCACGGGTCTGGAGTCTGGAGCGGGAGGAGCGGCGATGGAGCGAGCGGGGGAGCCGGTGATCGGGGGCGGCGCCGCGGCGGCTGGGGAGACTGAGGCGGCCGGCCCGTTCCCGTTCGTCGGCGGCGCGCTGGCAATCGATTTCGCCAACACCGGGGTGGTGGTGCGGCGGAAAGCGGTCGAGCTGTGGGCCGGGCTGGACGAACTCGTCGCCTGGTGGGAGGCGGCGGGCGCCCGCTACCCGGAGCTGGGGACGGCGCCGCCAGCGAGCGACGACCGGCTGCTCGTCGCCGCGACGGCACTGCGGGCGGCGCTCCGCGACCTCCTCGGCGCGGCGGCCGACCGGCATACCCCCGACCCGGTGCCGGTGGCGGCCCTCAATCGGGTGCTGGCGACCGGCCGCGAGCTGGTGGTGCCAGCGCCGTTCGGCCGGCTGCGGCGCGTCGTCCGCGCCGCGGACGATGGCCCGAGCGGGGTGCTGCTGCCGGTCGCCCGCTCCGCCCTGGCGGTCCTGACTAAGATGGAGCCGGGGCGCCTGCATCGCTGCGGCAACGAGCGCTGCGTGCTCCTCTTCTACGACACGACCAAGAGCGCCACCCGGCGCTGGTGCAGCGTCGGCTGCATGAACCGGGCGCGCTCCTCGAAGCGCTACCGGGAGCGGAAGCGGTTGACCGCGCTCGCGAGGTTCTGAGACGCCCTGCGCCTGAACGGTGTGGACGGCGGCGCTGGCCCTCATCCCCCAGCTCCCTCGCCCGCCGCGGCAGGAGAGGGGAGGACGACGACCTACAGGGCCAGGCAGAAGCGTAGTCCCCCCGCTTGCTCGAGGAACAGTGGCGTCGTTTGTCGGCCTCCGGCCGACGGGCGCAGCGAGCAGCGCCCCAACCCATATCGCCGCCGATAATGCTTCTGGTAGCCGCTCTCGCCGGCTGCCGGCGTTGGTCCGAGGCCGCCTACGTCCCGGCCACCCGCCTCGTCTCGCCGACCGCCGCGATGTAGCGTTCGGCCATGGCGGAGGTTCGCTCCGCCTCCGACTTGTCGAACGGGTCGCGGGCGCGGCCGGCCATCCCCTTCATCGCGAAGCGGACGCCACGCAGGTAGACCGCGAGGTCGGCCAAGGCGATCGCTCGTCCCCCCGGCTTCGACTCCGCGGCCGCCGGGGCGGGCGGCGGCTGCGCGATCGGCGGCAGATCCAGGCGGTCGAGCGCCGCGAGGACTTCGCCGTCGCTCGGCCGGTCCATGAAATCGACGCCGACGTAGCGGAAGATCTCCTGCCCGTCCGGGGCCAGCGCCACGATCGCCGGCTTGGCCATGGTGCCCTGTTCGTCCCAAGCGTCGAAGGGCTTGATCGCCGCGTCACCTCCTGGGTCGCTCAAGATCGGGAAGGGGAGCGCCAGCTTCTCGACCATCGCCGCGTTCTGCTCCGGCGGGTCGATCACGACCGCGGCGACCGTCGCCCCGCGCCGCAGGTATTCATCGTAGTCGCGCGCCATGACGGCCAACTGGCCGTTGCAGTAGGGTCACCAATCGCCGCGGTAGAAGACGAGGACGACCGCGCCCTGTTGCCGCGCCTCGGCGAGCCGCCACGGTTGGCCGGTCTGGTCGGTCAGCGCGAAATCGTTCACGTCGTCCTCCTGTTCAATCGGCGGGCGAGGGCGGCGGCGCGTCGGCGCCAGCCAGCGGCGCGGGGAGGGGGCAGCCGTCGGGGCCGCAGACGCCGGCCGCGACCTCGGCCGCCCGCTCGGCCGCCAACTGCCCCTTCTGCCAGCCGAAGTCGATCGTCGGGTGGAACTTGGCCGGGTGCTCGGCCGCCCAGATCTGCTTGCGGATCGTCAGATTCTCGGGGTCGAGGCGGAGCGCCCCGCGCCAGGCGGCGACCGCCTCCGCTCCCTGCCCGGCGTCCAGCAGCAGGTGCCCGAGCCGGAGCTTGGTCTCGACCAGCTCCCGCTCGAGGGGACCGAGCCGGTAGGGGGCCGGGTCGGTCGGGCTGGGGCCGGGCTCCTCGCCCCGGAGGAAGCGCTCGACGACGGCGGCGTCGTCCCGGTCGTCGATCGAGAAGCCCCCGAACTTGGTCCAGCGGATCGTGCCGTCCTCGTCGACGAGCACCCCGTTCGGCACGGCCTTGAAGCCGAGCAGCCGGCTGAGGGTGCCGTAGCGGTCGACCACGGTCGGGAAGGTCGCCCCGGCGGCCTCGACGAACGGCCGCGCCGCCTCCGGTCCGGCGTGGTCGATCGCGACCGAGACGAGCGAGAAGTCAGCGGCGGCGTGGGCTTGGGAGAAGTGCTGCCACCCGGGCAACTGTTCGCGGCACCCTCACCAGGAGCCCCACAGGTAGAGCACCAGCTTCGTCCCCCGTCGCTCGGAGAACCGGAGATCGTCCCCGTCGAGGGTCGGCAGGGTCAGGTCGGGGAAGGGATCCCCGACGCCGACGGTCGTCTCGCTCATGGCCGTTGCCTCCTCCCGCGCCGACTCGGTCCGCGCCCGACAAGTCGCGCCACGTCCCGTTGCCCGCCGGGATCACGTCCCGGCGTCGGGCGCTCGCTAACGTCGTCGAAGGAGCTTACCACGGGGAAGCGCCGCGGCTCCATCGCGCCCGCGAGGCCGACTCGGGTTGCGGGGAGAACCGTTGCGCCGCCGCGATTTGCCGCGTCCGCTCGGGTCTGCGGGCGGGAGTTCGCGGGTTCGCTTCCGTGTGGCGGAGAACCGCCCTCACTCCCCGACGCCGCTCCTGGACCCGTGATTGGGGGGCGATCCGAGGCGGCAACGCGCTTCGGTTCGCTCAGACTACGCATCATGCGGGAGCCGCGTCATCGTCCCTGGCTACGGGAACGGCGCTGTCCGCCTCGGTCTCATGCCCACTCGGGGGCGGATTGGTGCCGCTGTGCCTGCCCCAGGATCTTCGCGACCTGGGCCAGGTGGCTCTGGTCGTGGGCGAGACCCCAGGCGAAGATGCCCTGGGCATTGACCCAGCCCGACTGCCGCCACGGTGCGTAGCCGCGCGCCAGGTCCGGTTCGTCCGGCCACATTTGGAGGCTGGCGAGCCGCAAGCGGCGGCTCTCCTCGATCCGCCGCCGGCACTGGTCGAGCGTCATCACCCGCTGCCACGGCGTCTCGGAGCGCGGGCGACCGTGGAAATCGATCCCCCGCGCCAGCTCGGCCGCGACCGCCGCGTACTCCTCGCCGGAGGCGGTGGCGTGGACGACGTTGTGGGCGACGGTCCAGACCGGGCCCCGGTCGGCCTCGTCGGCGGCCGCGGCGTCGTTCGCGTCCGGGTCGTCGGGGACGAAGGTGACGTCGGCGTCGGCGGCGTCGGTCAAGAGCGCGACGAAGGCTCTGATCGAATCGTCGGTCAGCCGAGCCAGCTCTTCGACGCCCGGATTCCACTGGGCGATGGAGCGATCCATCGGGACCGCGTAGGCGTTGACGGCGGAGAAATCGCGCGGCACGGGGGCACCTCCCTCGAGACGACGAGGCGGGGCCGACTCGGCCCCGCCCCGCTTCGGGCCGGATCGGCCCCCTACGCCCCCGCGGCGACCCCGCCGCTCTCGGTCGGGTAGCCCGCGTCGATCCAGTCCTGCTTCCCGGCGGCGTAGTCGCGGACGTGTTCGTAGCCGAGCTCGGTCAGCCGGCCAGCGGCGATCGCCGAGTTCTGGCACGGCAGGTCGGCGCAGTAGACGACGACCTCGGCCGCCTTGTCCGGCAGCAGGCTCGGCGCCAGTTGGTCGACCTTGTCGTGGGGGAGGAGCAAGGCGCCCGGCAGGTGCGCCTTCCGGTAGTAGGCCTCCGGTAGGGCCTCGGCGATCGTCACCGCCTCGCCCCGGTCCAGCTTCGCCTTCAACTCATCTCGAGTGATGGTCGTCATCGCGGCAGCTCCTCGCGGTCGTGGTCGCGGTCGATACAGACGGTGGGTCAGGCTTCGTACATCGCGCCTCCTGGTGCGGGGCGATCGTCGGCTCGGATCGCGGGCCGCGGCTTAGGCGGGTGCCAAACCGGGAGCCGGACGGCGGAGCAGCCGCGTCGCGAGACCGGCGGCGAGGCCGCCGGCGACGGCGACGAGCGCCAGCAGCAGCCCGGCGCCCGCTTCGCCGAGACCGGCCACCAGCGCGAAGAGGAGACCCGGTCGGTAGCCGAGCCCCTCTAGGTAGCCGGCGCTGCCGCGGGGACCGAAACCCCCGAACCAGCCGAACAGCTTCTGCGCGCTGTGCCCCAGCAGCAGGCTGCCGACGACCACGCGCAGGACGAGCAACCCGACGTCCATCTCGACCTCCTCCGCCAGTCCAGGTAATTGCATGTGCAACTACATGAATGCCAGACTAGTCGACGATTGTTGCGATGTCAACTACCCCGGGGTAGAATCGGGAGCATGGATGACCGCCGCCCACTGGGCGACGAACCGGACCCGCTCCGCCTCGCCGCCTGGCGCGGGCTCCTCAATGCCCACGCCGCCGCCGTCGGCGCGATCGAGCGCGAGCTGGCCGCCGCCGAACAGATCCCGCTGGTCTGGTACGACGTGTTGGTCGCGCTCGCCGAGGCGCCGGGGGGGCGGCTCCGCCTGCACGAGCTGGCGCGGGCCGTCGTCCTCAGCCGCAGCGGCCTGACCCGGCTCCTCGACCGGCTGGCGGGCGCCGGGTTGATCACGCGCGAGCCCTGCTCGGACGACCGTCGCGGCGCCTTCGCCGTCCTCACCGGCGACGGGGAGGCGACGCTGCGCCGCACCTGGCCGACCTACGCCCGCGGCATCGTCGCCCACTTCGCGCGGTCGCTGACCGAGGCGGAGGCGATCACGCTCGCGGCGGCGCTGGAGCGGGTCGCCGCCGGGGAACCCGCCCCGGCCGCCGGCCGCCTGCCCAGCGCCGGGTTCTGAGCCACGGCCGCCGCCGCGCCGGCGCCGGCT
>JBBSNJ010000148.1:0-6848 GCA_038232775.1 Thermomicrobiales bacterium | reverse complement strand
GGGTGATCGAGGGGTTGTCCGATTTCCGGGCGATCTTATCGATCTCATCGATGTAGATGATCCCGGTTTGCGCCCGTTGCACGTCGCCAGCCGATTGGATCAACCGGAGCAGGATGTTCTCGACGTCCTCGCCGACGTAGCCGGCCTCGGTCAAGGCGGTGGCGTCGGCGATCGAGAAGGGGACGTCGAGCAGCTTGGCCAGGGTCTGGGCGAGCAGCGTCTTGCCGCAGCCGGTCGGGCCGACGAGCAGGATGTTGCTCTTACCGAGCTCGACGTCGTCGTCGCTCTCGATCCCGGCGTTGATCCGCTTGTAGTGATTGTAGACGGCGACCGAGAGGATCTTCTTCGCCCGGTCCTGGCCGATCACGTACTGGTTGAGCTGCTCGTAGAGGCGGCGGGGGGTGGGGATCTTGGTGAAGGTCGGCTCGGAGCGCGTGGTCGGCGGCTCCTCCTCCTCGATGATCTCGCGGCAGAGCTGGACGCACTCGTCGCAGATGTAGACCTGGTTCGGGCCGGCGATTAGACGCCGCACCTCCTCCTGGCCCTTGTTGCAGAAAGAGCACCGGTAGTGCACGCGCCCACCTCGCGTCGTCGTCATGCCGCCGTCCTCACCCCTCGGTCGCGTCCCGGCCGCCAGGCGTCCGGTCTTCGGCTGGCGCCCGTCCCCACGACGGCGCTGTCGGCATCCCTCGACGCCGTCCCCGTCCTGCTAGAGATCGCGGACCGCGGTGCTCCCGTTCCGCCCGTTGCTGCGGCCCCCGGCAGCGCCGTCCCCCGCCGCCGCCACCGAATGGGCCGGCTCGAGCACCTCGTCGATCAGACCGTACTCCTTCGCCTCCTGGGAGGTCATGTAGTAGTCGCGCTCGGTGTCGCGCTTGACCTTGTCGAACTCCTGTCCAGAGTGGAGGGCCAGGATCTCGGTCAGCTTGGTCGTCAGGGAGAGGGTTTCGCGGGCGGCGACTTCGATGTCGGGGACGTTGCCGCGGAAGCCGGCCGACCCCTGGTGGATCATCACCCGCGCGTTGGGCAGGGCGACGCGCTTCCCCTTGGTGCCGCCGGCGAGGAGGACGGCGGCCATGCTGGCGCCCATCCCCATGCAGTAGGTCGCCACGTCCGGCTTGATCATCTGCATCGTGTCGTAGATCGCCAGCCCCGAGTAGACGACGCCGCCGGGGGAGTTGATGTAGAGGTGGATGTCCTGCTCCGGGTCCTCGTGGGCAAGGAAGAGCATCTGGGCGATGATCAGGTTGGCGATCTGGTCGTCGACCGGGGTGCCGAGGAAGACGATCCGGTCCTTGAGCAACCGGGAGTAGATGTCGAACGCGCGCTCGCCGCGGTTGGTGCTCTCGACCACCATCGGCACCAGGTTCTCGATCTTCGGAATTTCCATCGAGCGGTCCTCTGCTTTCTTGGGTGCTCAGCGACCTCGGCCCCAGGGCCAAGGCCGTCGCCCGCCCCGAACGGGCGGGACACAGGCGGCTACCGGAGGCTCCCATGATACCGGGTCGAGCCGGGCACCGGTAGCTGGACGGACGGGTAAACCACCAACGGGCTGCCGGGTTCGCCGCTCACCGTGGTCCGCGCGGCGGGCGCGACCGATCCGCCGCCGCCGCGGTCCGGGGCGCCGCCGAGCCCGTTCGGCGCGGCGGTCAGTAGGTCGGGGTCGGCAAGGAGCCGTCCGTCCCCGGCTCGCCGCCGGCTTCGGCTTCCTCGGGGGTGACGGCCCCCTCCGGCGCCTGGGCCGCGACCATTTGGTTCTCTCGATCGTGGGCCGCCGCCGCGGCCTGGGCGACGTCCGGATCGGCGCCGACCGCCTCGCCGTCGATCGCCGCGGTGGCCAAGTCGCCGGGCTGGCCGGGCAGCGTGCCGGAGGCCGCCGCCGCGGCTTCACCCCCGTCGCCCGCGCCGGTGGCCGGCTCGCTCGCCGGCGCCGCGTCCGGCTCCGGCTCGGGTTCGACCCAGCCGTTGACGACGGCGCCGCGGCCCTCGGTCGCGATCTCGACCAAGCGGTCGCTCAGGCGGCGGTCGAAGAGGTCGCTCCGGAGTACGTTCCGGAAGTAGTCGCTCCGGTAGAGCTCTTCGGCCCGCTTCGGATCGGGAGCCGAGACGGTGGCCGCGGCCAGGCGGTCGACCTCGGCGTCGAGCTCGACATCCTCGACGGCGACCTCCTCCCGCTTGGCGATCTCGCGCAGCACCAAGGAGTTCAGCAGCCGGCGCTCGGCGGCGGGGCGCAGCTCCTGCCGCAGCTCTTCCTCGGTCTGCTCGGCCAGGCGCAGGTAGGCCTCGAAGGAGAGGCCCTGGCGGGTGATCCGGCCGCGCAGGGCGCGGAGGTCCTCGCCGACCGCGTCGTCGACCATCGCCGCCGGCATCTCGATCGTCGCCGCCTCGGCCATCGCCGCGATCGTTCGGTTGACGACGTCGGCCCGGCTCTCGGCCGTCTTCCGCTGGTGGAGATCGTTGCGCAGGTTCCGGCGCAGCTCGTCGAGCGTCTCGACCTCGGCCGCCTCGCGCGCGAGGTCGTCGTCGAGCGGGACGAGATCGCGCTCCTTGAGCCCCTTCAGGGTGACGTCGTAGAAGAGCGTCTTGCCCCGCAGATCTTTGTCGACCGACTCGTCGTCTTCGCCGAAGGCGATCTCGAAGGCGGCCGACTCGCCGACCCGCAACCCCTTGATCCGCTCCTCGAGCTGATCGAGCAGGCCGCTCTCGCCGAGGACGAAGACGGCGTCCTCGACCGCTTCCTCGGCCGGCGCTTCCCCCTCGCGCACGGTGTAGTCGATCGTTACCTGGTCCCCCTCGCGGGGGGTCCGGCTCGACGGCGCCAGCACCAGATCGGCGCCGACCTCGAGACCGCCGGCCGGATCGACCCAGGGGCTCTGGGCACGGCGGAGCTGCTCGAGCGCCTCCTCGACCGCGCTCTCCTCGACCGCGGCGTCGACCGGCTCGACCCGGACATCGGCGTAGGCGCCCAACTCGATCTCGGGGTAGATCGGGAGGGTGACCTTGAAGGCGAGCGGCTCGGCGGCGACCAACTCGACCTCCGGGTCGCCGACCGGCCGCAACTCGTGCTCCTCGATGGCGCGCCGGTAGAGGTCTTCCATCAACCCCTTGTTGGCTTCCTCGAGGAAGACGCCCCGGCCGTAGAGCCGCTCGATCATGGGCCGCGGCGCCTTGCCCTTGCGGAAGCCGGGCACGGCGACCTGCTTCCCGACGCGGCGGTAGGCGCGGTCCATCGCCAGGGCGAACTCGTTCTCATCGGCGGCGATATCGAGCAGCACCCGGCTCTCGGGGAGCCGCTCCACGGTCAATTTCACGCGTCTGAAGTCCCTTCTGCACTCCGACCGCGGCGGTCGGTCTCGGCGTTTTGGGGGGCCGGTGCCCCCCAGCCACGGCCGCACGGGCGCTTCGGCCCCCGGGTGGGGGAGCGGCCCATCGCGACTCGCGGCGCATAGCGGTTGAGTATAGCAGAGCCTCCAGACTTGCCATCGCCCTCGCCGCCCCCGAATCGGTCCTTCCCCCACCGCGCCAGACTGAACGCGCCGAAGATACCGAACGACCGTGTTCTGTGACGCAATGTCACGCTGTACGTTCATATTGCGAAGTGGCCGTACAGGATGCTACTGTGGCCCTCGGACCGGAGCGCGACGGCTACGTACGCGCGTACGTTCGGGGGAGTCGGGAGCCTCGGCTAGGGTCCGGGAGCGTGTGGGTGCACGTTCGCTCCGCTCCCGCGTCTGGGGAGCGAGGAGCGCGAAGCCAGGGTCTGACCGCTTGGTCCCCCCGGTCCCGTGCGGGGAGAACCGGGGCAGCGAGATCTGGAGCAGTCGGTGGGCAGAACGCTGGTGGGCGATCGACCGGCACCACTGGAGCGTCCGCTTCGGTCGGAAGGAGGAGGAAGATGGCGAGCGCGGGGCGCGGCAGACGGGGAGGGCGCTGGACGCTGCTGGTGACGGCCGCGCTGGCGGTGACGGTCGGCGGGGCCGGCGTCGTGCCGCTCGTCCCCGGGCGGGTCGAGCGGGCGATGGCGGAGTCGGGGGTGGCGCGGATCGCCCACAGCGAAGACGGCGTGCTGCTGCGGGCCGATCCAACCTTCGGCGCGGCCGTGCTGGGGACGCTGCCCGACGGGGCGGTCGTCGCTTTGCGGACGGCGGAGGCCGATACCACCTACGACCCCGACGGCGTCACCCGCTGGTGGCCGGTCCGGACCGACGCCGGCGACGGTTGGGTCTCGGGCTTCTACCTCCAGGTGGCGGGCCTCAGCGACGGCGACGCGGTCGCCACCGAGGAGGCGGCGGCGGCCGGTGGGGAGACGGAAACCGCCGCCGCCGAGTCCGCGGGCGCGGCAGGCGCGAGCGCGAGCGGAGGCGAGGGCGAGGGCGGCACCGGTCCCGTGCTCTACGGCACCTCGGCGCGGGTGGCCGAGCCGGACGGGGTCAATCTCCGCCAGGAACCGGCGGTCGGCTCGTCGGCGGTGCGGCAGCTCGCCTTCGACGCGGTGGTCGAACTGCGGATCGATGAGGTCGACACCGTCTACGCCGACAACGGCCGCTGGTGGCCGATCCGGGTCGACGATCAAGACGGCTGGGTGCTCGGCAGCTACCTCGCCCCGGACGAGGGGGGGTCGGTCGCGGCGCCGGACCCGGCGCCGGAGGAGGAGGCGGCGGCGCCGATCAACGACGAGCAGATCGAGGGGGAGCTCCCGGTCGCGCCAGCGGCGGAAGCGCCGGTTGAAGTCGCGGACGCTCCGGGGACGGCGGCGCTCGATGGCCCGCTCTTCCCAGTCGGCGCCTACGTCGAGGCGCTGACCGACGACGGAACCGGGCTGAACATCCGGGCCGACGGGGCGCCCGACAGCGAGCGGGTCGGCAGCATCCCCGAGTTCGACGTCGTCCAAGTGATGGACGGCCCGTTCGTCGATCCGACCGGCCGCGGCTGGTACCTGATCACCGACGGTGATGTCTCTGGCTACGTCGACGGTGGCTTCTTGTCGGAGGCGCGCCAGCCCGCGGCCCCAGGAGAAGACGCGGCGCCCTCGCTCGAGCGGCCGGAACCACCGCGCATCGACGTCGATCTCGATCGACCAGGGATCGCCACCGGCGCGTTCTCGTTCCCGGTCGACGCCTACACCTTCACCCAGGGGTTCGGCTGCAGCCCCTACTGGTTCGAGCCCTGGGAAGCGGCCGTCGGCTGCAACTACCACAACGGGGTCGACCTGGCGGCGCCGATGGGTACGCCGCTGCTCGCCGCCGATGGCGGCGTCGTCGAGTACTCCGGGTGGTGCGACTGCGGCCTCGGCTACTACGTCAAGATCGACCACGAGAACGGGTTCAAGACGGTCTACGGGCACATGTCGCAGCTCTGGGTCAGCTCCGGAGAGCCGGTCAGCCGGGGCGAAGCGATCGGCGCGATTGGAAGCACCGGCAACTCGACCGGGCCGCACGTCCACTTCATGCTCGAAGTGAACGGGATCACCCAAGATCCGCTCGCCTTTCTGGGGTAGGTTGACGATTCAGGCAGTGGGCAGTGGATGAGTCAGGCGAGCGCCGGGGGGAGATCCCCGGCGCTCGCTCCATTCCAGGGGAGGCGGCGGGGCGAGAAGCGCGCTACGATGGGAGGGACGACGACGGAGCGCCGGACGGGTCGGCGGCGCCCCTCGGTGGCATGCGGGAAGAGGTGGTGACGGTGGCGATCGACGATGGGGTGCAGGTGGTAGCGGAGATCGCGCCCGAGCTGCGGTCGGTCCTTTCGCCGGAGGCGCTGGCCTTCGTCGCCGGCCTGCACCGGCGCTTCGACCCCACCCGGCGGGAGCTGCTGCGGCGGCGACAGGAGCGGCGGGCCGAGATCGCGGCCGGGGGCTCGCTCGGCTTCCTGGAGGAGACGCGGGCGGTCCGCGAGGGGGAATGGTCGGTCGCGCCGGCGCCGGCCGACCTCGACGACCGGCGGGTCGAAATCACCGGCCCCTGCGACCGCAAGATGGTGATCAACGCCCTCAACTCGGGGGCTAAGGTCTTCATGGCCGACCTCGAGGACGCCTCGTCGCCCACCTGGGGGAACGTGGTCGACGGGCAGCGCAACCTGGCCGACGCCGTGCGCGGCACGATCGCCTTCGCCAACCCGGACGGCCGCGAGTACCGTCTGAACCCGGAGACGGCGACCCTGGTCGTCCGGCCGCGGGGCTGGCACCTGCCGGAGCGGCACGTCTTGGTCGACGGTGAACCGGTCGCGGGCAGCCTGTTCGACTTCGGACTTTACATCTTCCACAACGGGCGCGAGCTGGTCGACCGCGGCTCCGGGCCGTATTTTTACCTGCCGAAGCTGGAGAGCCACCGCGAAGCCCGCCTCTGGAACGAGGTCTTCGACGCCGCCCAGGACGGGCTCGGCATCCCGCGGGGGACGATCCGGGCGACGGTCCTGATCGAGACGCTGCCGGCGGCGTTCGAGATGGAAGAGATCCTCTACGAGCTGCGGCCTCACGGGGCGGGGTTGAACGCCGGTCGCTGGGACTACTTCTTCTGCGCGATCAAGACCTTCCGCGAGCGGCCGGAGGCGGTTCTGCCCGACCGGGCGCAGGTGACGATGACGGTCCCCTTCATGCGCGCCTACGCGCTCGAGCTTGCGCGAACGTGCCACAAGCGGGGGGCGCACGCGATCGGCGGCAGGGCGGCCTTCATCCCCAGCCGCCGCGACGCCGAGGTCAACGAGACCGCCTTCGCCAAGGTCCGCGAGGACAAGGAGCGGGAAGCGGGCGACGGCTTCGACGGCACCTGGGTCGCCCACCCCGGTCTGGTCCCGCTGGCGACCGAGATCTTCGACCAGGCGCTCGGGAAGCAGCCGCACCAGAAGCAGCGGCG
>JBBSNJ010000147.1:0-6884 GCA_038232775.1 Thermomicrobiales bacterium | reverse complement strand
CGGCTGGCCGACGACGAGCTCGACCACCGGCTCCGCGGGCGGTCGCTGCGGGAGCTGGCAGTGCCAGGCGCGGCGGTGGAAGCCGGGGCCGAGGCCGACCTGCGCCGCTTCCACGAGGAGGCGCCGGAGCGGGTCTGGGTCGCGGTCCGGGGGGGAGTGGTGGCGGGAGTCGCGGCGGCGGCGATCCGGGGTCGGCACTGACACCTAGCCTACCTGTTCGTCCTGCCGGAGGTGCAGGGGCGCGGGATCGGCCGCGAGCTCTTGGAGCGGGTCCACGGGGCGGGGGTCGCGGCTGGTTGCGACCGCTTCACGCTGCACGCGTCCGACGACCCGCGGGCATTGACCCGCTACCTCCGGCTCGGATTGGCGCCGGCTCCGCCGACGGTCGTCTTTCGGGCCGCCGCGCCGGTCTTCCCGGCGGCGCGCTGGGACGACGGGTTGGACGCGCAGCCGCTGGACCGGGAGGACGAGGCCCAGCTGGCGACCGTCGGCGACGTCGACGCGGTGGTGCGCGGCGCCCGGCGCCCTGACGATCTGGCGCGGTGGTTGGCGGAGGGGGCGACCGGCGCCCTCCTCACCCGGCGGGACACGGGCGCGCCAGCGGGCTATTTTCTCGTCGCCGGGGGCGGGGATGGAGACGCCGCCGACGGGCGGGGCCGGATCGGGCCGGTGGCCGCGATCGACGTCGAACGCTTCCCGGCGGTGCTCGGTCGGGCGCTGGCCGCCGCCGGCCAGCGGCATCGGCCGGGAGTCGGTTGGCGGATCGACGCGCCGGGGGAGAACCGGCTGGAGGTCGGGCCGCTGCTCGATGCCGGGTTCCGACCCGAGCGCCTCTCCCCGTTCTTCGCCTCGGCCGCGGTCGGGCGCTTCGACCGCTACCTCTTCCACGATGAGGACCTGCTCTGACGAGTAGCGACGTCGGCCCTCACCCCCCGACCCCCTCGCCCGGTGCGCGGGAGAGGGGGAGCGCACACCTGCTCCCGCGTGCTCAAGGCTGGCTGAGGAGGCGCCGTGGTGTCAGGTCGTTGGGCGAGGCCGGTCGACGGCGGTCGGGCGGGGCCGAGGCGGTTTGGCAGAATCGGGCGGCGGCCATGGTATGCTCGGGGGAGATGGAGCAGGAGTCGCCGGGGGCTGATCCGGCGCGATCGCGGCTGGGGACGGGACGGATGGGCGTGGTCGAAGCCGGGGTGCGACCCGCGGATGGCGTGGCGCGGGCGGACCTGCTAGTGCGCTGCATGGATTGCGGCGCGACCGAAGTCGCCGACCGGCCGCTCGCCCGCTGCCCCGAATGCGGCGGTCTCCTCGACGCGGTCGTGCCCCTTGATCGGCCGCTGGCGCCGGCGGCGATCGGGGTCGGCCTGCCGCCGAAGTTGGCTCGCTCCGGCGTCTGGCGCTACCGTCCGCTGCTGCCGCCCCTGCCGGAGGCGGCGATCGTCAGTCGCTGGGAGGGGAACACTCCCCTCTACGAGGACGAGCGCCTGGCCGAGTACGCCGGCCTCGCCGCCGGGAGCCTGGCTTTCAAGCACGAGGGGCACAACCCGACCGCCTCGTTCAAGGATCGGGGGATGACGGTCGGCGTCAGCCACGCCCGCGCCGTCGGCGCCCGGATCGTGGCCTGCGCCAGCACCGGCAACACGTCCGCCTCGCTCGCCTCCTACGCGGCGGCGGCGGGGCTGCCGGCGCTGGTGCTGATCCCGGAGGGGAAGATCAGCGGTGGCAAGCTGGCCCAGACGCTGGCCTATGGGGCGACGGTGGTCCAGGTCGCGGGCGACTTCGACGAGGCGCTGGCCCTGCTCCGGTTGCTGACCGACCGCTACGACGTCTACCTCGTCAACTCCGTCAACCCCTTCCGGCTGGAGGGGCAGAAGACGATCGTCTGCGAGCTGCTGGAGCAGCGCGGCTGGCGGGTGCCGGACGTGATCGCGCTGCCGGGCGGGAATCTGGGCAACACGGCGGCCTTCGGCAAGGCACTGGTCGAACTGCGGCAGGTCGGCTTAATCGACCGGCTGCCGCGGCTGCTGGTCGTCCAGGCGGCAGGCGCCGCGCCGTTCGCCGCCTACTACGCCGGGGGTTGGGTCGCCTTCGAGCCGGTCCTGGCCGAGACGGTGGCGACCGCGATCAAGATCGGCAACCCGGCCAGCACGCCCCGCGCCCGGCGCTCGCTGGAGCAGACCGACGGACTGGTGACGACGGTCAGCGACGGCGAGATCATGGCCGCGAAGGCGGCGATCGACGGCGTCGGCATCGGCTGCGAGCCGGCCTCGGCGGCCTCGCTGGCCGGGCTGCGGAAGTTGGTCGCGAGCGGCGAGATCGCGGCCGGGTCCGACGTCGTCTGCGTCCTGACCGGGCACGTGCTCAAGGACACGGACGCGGTCGTCGCCTACCACCTGGACGACGACCCCGAGATCGGGGCGGCCCGGCCCGAGGCCAACCCCCCGATCAGCGTCGCGGCCGAGCTGCCGGCGCTGGAGCGAGCCCTGGCCGATGCGCTTCACGGTTAGGGCTCCGGCCTCCTCCGCCAATCTCGGGCCGGGGTTCGACGCCGTCGGGCTGGCGCTCGATCTCTGGAACGAGCTGGAGATCGACAGCGAGGGATCACCCGGCGCCCTCGCCTACGAGGGGCCGGAGGCGGCGCTGCTGGCCGGGAGCGACCGGGAGAACCTGGCGCTGACGGCGATGCGCTGCTTGGCGTCCGAGCACGGCCGAGAGCTCCCGCCGTTCGCGGCGGTGGCGCAGACGGTGGTGCCGGTGGCGCGCGGCCTCGGCTCCTCGGCGGCGGCGCTGGCGGCCGGGCTGCTGGCGGCCGACCACCTGCTCGGGCTGCGGCTGCCGCCGGCCGAGCTCTACGGGGTGGCGCTCCGGATCGAGGGCCACGGCGACAACGTCGGGGCGGCGCTCTACGGCGGGGCGGTGCTGGCGGTGCCGGGGGTGCGGGAGCCGGTGCCGCTGCCGGGCCTTTGTCGGCTCGATCTGGTGGCGGTCGTGTTCGTGCCGGTGCTGACGGGCGCGACCTGGGCCGCCCGCGCCGCACTGCCAGCGACCGTCCCCCACCCCGACGCGGTCTTCAACGTCGCGGCCGTGGGCGGCCTCGTGCTCGGCCTCCAGACCGGCGACCCGGATCTGATCGCCGCCGGCATGCACGACCGGCTGCACGAGCCGTATCGAGCCCGTCTCTTCCCCCACTTGGAGCCGATGGAGGCGGCGGCGCGGGAGGCGGGGGCGCTCGGCGCCTGCTTGAGCGGGGCCGGGCCGTCGGTGCTGGCGCTGGTCGGGGCCGAACGGGCGGCGGCGGTGGCCGCTGCCTACCGGGAGGCGGCGGGGCGGCTCGGGTTGGTCGGCGAGGTGGTCAGCCTGCGGCCGTCCCCCCGCGGGGCGTACCTGGTGGGTGATGGGACGTCGGGCGACGAGCCGCGGGTGGCGGGACGCCACGCCGACGCGGAGAACCTTTGGGCCGCCGGCGCCGGCGCCGGGTCCTCCCGGGCGCGGACGGCAGAGCGGGTTCCATACGCCGCCGGCCAGCCGCGGTAGTGGTCGTCCGGGGCGAGGGCGACCCGGCCTGGTCGATCCGACGGCACGCTTCCGGCCGGAGCGAACCGGACTGCCCGGTTCTGCTGCGCTTGGGAGCCTCGAGGTGCCGTTCGGAGCGGACGGGGGCGCCGCGGTGGGGCGTCGCTGATCGACCCTGGTTGCCGGTGAGGACCGGTCTGATCGGGTGCTGTTGGTCGCCGGGGGCGCGACGCGGCGGCGGTCGTCGATGAGGAGACCATCTTCCAGCGTCAGCGTTTCGGCTGCGTCGCTCTCGTTGGGCCGGGAGTGTTCGCGCCGCCGCACCGCGGCGACGGCGGACTGGGAAGGGGGGCGCTCGCCGTCGCCAGCGCTTCGGTTCCAGGGGCGCCGGAGGATGTGGTCCCCCGCGTAGTGGGGGCGTTCGATGCGGGCGTTTCCGCTGGAGACCGGGAGGTGGCGGATGAGCAGCGATGGTCGGGCTCGTAAGGCGCGGACGGAGGGAGGCAGGTTGTCGCCTTTGATGGTCGCGCTGCTGCTCGGGCTCGGGCTCGGGCTCGGGCTCTGGCTGCCGGTGGTCGGCGGCGCGGCGGCGCAGGGCGGGGCCGGAACGCCCGCGGCGGGGTCGGGGCCGGCGCGGACCGACATCCGCTTCTTCGTTCCGGTCGGGCCGGACGGGCTGCGGCCGGGGTTGGAGGTGGTCGCCGAGGCGGGGGGGAGCTGCTTCGCCGGCTCGTCGGCGGCGGCGACGCGCCCGGACGCCTGGCGCTGCGGGGTGGACAACGGCATCCTCGACCCCTGCTTCGCCGACCCCTTCCTGCTGCCGGGCGAGACCGGTGTCCTCTACTGCGCCGAGGACCCCTTCTCCCGTGATCTGATCGAGTTGACCCTGACCGAGCCGTTGCCGGAGGAGGGGGGCAACGACCTCGATCCGCTCCCCAATCTCTTCGCCCCGGGCTTCCTCTTCTGGGCCTTGGAGCTCGCGACCGGGGAGGAGTGCACCCTGCTGACCGGGGCGACGGCGCCGATCGCCGGCCGGCGGCTGAACTACCTCTGCGAGGGGGGCGCCTCGGTCGTCGGCCTCATCGATCAGTCGCAGCCGCTCTGGGTCGTCGATGTCCTGGCCGAAGACGGCTACGCGACGACGCGGGTCGGGGTCGCGACGGCCTGGAGCTGAGGAGTCTTGGGGGAGCGGTGCCGGGGGCTCCGGGGGGTGCTGCCGCTTCCCGGAACGAAGCCCTCATGCGGAATCCGGGAGAACGCTTGGCATTCGCGCAGCGGTCGCCGGCCCTCACCCCCGGCCCCGCTCCCGGTGCGCGGGACAGGGGCAAGGGGGAGCGTGGTCGCCGACCGCCGGGGCACACCCACGATTCATCCGGGTTCCGTGTCATCCCCGACCGCTCTCTCGTGCGCGGGAGAAGGGAGACGCTCCCACTCCCGATTGCGGAACGGTTCAACCCGTTTCCGAATGATGCGAACCTCGGCTGAATCGTGGTGTCTCCGGCGCCGGCCCTTACCCCCCGCCCCCGCTCCCGCTGCGGTAGGAGCGGGGGAGACGACGCCCCAGTGATCAGCCGAGTTTGGTATGCGTGCTGCCCTGGGATGATCGAACTCAGTGGTCTGGGGCGGGGATGATGGAGGCGCCGGGGGCGAAGGCGCAGACGTGGATCAGGTCCCGCCGGTCGGCCATGCCGTGGCGGCGATAGTAGCCGGCGCGCAGCGCGGCTTCCAGCGCCGGCACGTGATCCGCGGGGAGGAGGATGAGGGCCGTGCCGCCTTCGCCGCCGCCCATCATCCGGGCGCCGAGCACGCCCGCGACGGCCAGCGCTTCCCCGACGAGCTCCTCGACGCGGGGGTGGCTGATCGCGTAGTCGCCGGCGGAGGAGCGGCCGGAGGCGGTCATCAGGGCACCGAAGCGGGGCCAGTCGCCGGTGCGGAGCGCGGCCGTTCCCGCCTCGACGCGGGCCGTCTCGGAGACGACGTGGCGGGCGCGGGAGCGGAGCGGCTCGGGCAGCGGGTCCGGGCCGTCGCTTAGGCGGTCGAGCTGGGCGGTGGTCAGGTCGGCGAGGTGGGGGAGATCGACGCCGAGGGCGCGGCGGGCGTGGGCGAGGACGGCGGCCGACTCTTCGACGCGGGTCGGATAGGAGGAGGAGCCGAGGGAGCGATCGACCCCCGAGTCGGCGACGGCGAAGACGAGCCCGTCGAGGTCGGGGGCGAGCGGCTCGACCGCGAGGGTGGCGCTCTCGAAGCGGATGACGCCGCCGGCGACGGAGGCCGACTGGTCCATGGTGCCGCAGGGGGTGCCGGCGCGGTGCTCCGCCTCCTGGGCGAGGAGGACGAGCTCCTCGCCGCCGGGGGGCGGCTCGGCGAGCGCCAGCCCGAGCCCGACGCAGAGCGCGGCCGATGAGCTGAGGCCGAAGCCGATCGGGACGTCGCCGGCGAAGGTGAGGGTGGCCGGTGTCCGCAGGCGGAGGCCGGGCCGGGCCTGGACACCAGCGACGAGGCCGCGGACGTAGTCGTGGGGGCGGGGCGGGGGGTTGGGGTTGCGCCAATCGACGAGGTCGGCGGGGCGCAGGTCAATGATCCCCTCGCCCGGCTGGTCGGCGGCGACGGCGCGGAGGTCGGCCGGGGCCGCGCCGGCGGCGTCGCCGTGGAGGACGACGAGGAAGCGGTCGATGGCGGCGGCGAGCACGGGGCCGCCGTTGTAGTCGAGGTGGTTGCCGAGGAGTTCGATCCGGCCGGGGGCGACGGCGCGGCGGGTGGGGCGCCAGTCCGGGCCGAACGCCTCCCTGGCCGCGGCTTCGGCGCGGTGGGCGATCTCGTGCCAGGGGTGGTCGGTCACGGGTTGCTCCTCCAGCGCACGGAGCCGTTCACATCCTGAGGTGCGAATGTCTCCGTTCCGGTACTCGGCCGGCGGAACGCGCAAGTTGGCGGCGAACCGCGAGGGCAGAAGGCCGGCCGCGGCAGCGCTCGGCCCTAAAGGGTCCGGGCTGAAGGGATGATGCCGGCTCAAGCCGACTGACAGCGGTCGTCGCTCGTCCCGCCTCGGCGGTTGCCGCCGGGGAGGAATGGTACCGGGAAAGGGAGGTGAGCCGCTGGCGGTGGCTCGGGCCGGGGCAGACCCCTAGGAGTTAGACCTGTTCATTTCCAGCAGAATGGAGGTTGGCTTGCGTTAGGGCGGTAGGGACGGCAGAGGGGCGATCCGGCTTGGTCGACCATAAGCGGAAGGGCGCGGCCAGCATCGCCCCGGGGACTGGTCGCGCTTACAGCGCTTTGCAGAGGGGTCGGCCCCGGACCACGGAGTGGTTCGGTGGACCACGGTTGCCCCGCGGGCGCCGGGCGCAGCGAGCGGCGGCCCGGAGGCATCACCGGTGGGGGCG
>JBBSNJ010000146.1:0-6969 GCA_038232775.1 Thermomicrobiales bacterium | reverse complement strand
CTGGTCGAAGCCGGGGAGCCGGCCGCCTTCGACTGGTTCGAGCCGCTGGCCGAGGAGGTGCCGCCGGGAGTCTACGGGTTGACGATCTGGTTCCACCGTCGGGTCGGCGGGGAGTGGGAGCACGCCGAGGGGGGAGGCGCCGGGCTGGCGCCGGTGGTGGTCGAGCCGGACGGCGGGGTCCGCTGGGCCGGGCCGGTGCGCTTGACCCGCGTCCGGCAGGCGACACCACGCTTTGCGGCCGGCCGTGACACGGTCGTCGAGCTAGCGGTGAGCGGCACGTCGCGGACAATCGAGTGCCGCGCCTCGTGGCGCCTGATGGCCGCGGACGGGGTGGTGGCGGCGGCCGGCGGCACCGGGGCGGGGGGGTGTGACCGCCCGCGGATCGCGGTCCCAGAACGGGTCGCGCCGGGCAGATACCGCCTTGAGATCGTGGCCGAGGCGGTGCGCGACGGCCGAGCCGAGGTCAGCGACGCGGTCTCGATGCCGGTGTCAGTGGGGACGGAGTTGGACATCGGCGGCGAAAGGTAGATTTGTCCTTCCGGACGCGGAGGTCCCAATGGCACTGTGAGCCCACCCTTCACCCCGCTTCCGTAGGCGGAGAGAAGGCTCTCATCGCCACCGACCTCCCCGGCCTGAACCGGGATGCACGTCATACGGAATCCGGTTGAACCATGCCGTGATCGGGAATGGGCACGTCCTCCCTCTCCGTGCACGGGAAAGTGGCCGGGGTGAGGGCATCTCTCCCGCTAGCCGAAGCCATTCCCGGAAGTTCCTATTGCACCTGGGCGACGCGGCTCCGATAGGCGAGCAGGTCATCTTCGATGACCTGGTCCGGGGCGACCAGGCGGTAGTGTCGTTCTGCAAGGAGACGGGGCATCTCGCTCCCGCTTGCCTCGAAGGAGAACAATGCGATCAGATTCGGCTCCATAAACTGTGCTGCTATGGGTCTGCAGAGAAGCGAGGGGAACTTCTGCTGGCAGAGGCCGACATCCTGTACCACTTGGACGATGCTCAGCATATCGCTTCCACCCTTGGCCTGAACCGGGAAGACGTAATGGATACCGAACTCATCCAGACCAATGTAAATCTCGTCGGTCTCGACCTGTCCCATTTCCGGAACCGTCGTCCGCAAATGGCTCTGAAGCGAGTAGCAAGTTACCCCAGTAAAGATATCAACGAGGCGATTATACCTCAGGCGTGCCAGAAGGGCCTGTTCGTCGGAGAGAGCGTACTTTGCTATCACACCCGGAGTGGATTCCGGTAGCTTGGTTTCCGAGAGGAGCCCATTGGGAAGGACATTCGCATGGGGAGTCGCGAAAAACCGGTACATGGAACGACCGGCAGGCAGAATGATCCAAGACTCACCTTCCGGAGCACAGACGCGTACTGTTTCCGGCAAGGGAGTCCGGTATCGAAAGCTGTAGACGACGTCTCCCAGATTCTTGGGGAGGTTGATACCTAGCTCCTGCGCGACGTCGACGATCTGCTCCCGCGTGAAGGCGACGACGCGCGTTCCCTCTGTGTAGCCAGCGATGAAGATTCGTTCGATGATCTGACTGTACCGATTCGGTTTCCGCTCTGACCGCTCTGTTTGTTTCGTCATGCTCCAGGCCCTGGCCATCGGAGCACGACGACCTCCTCCCGCAGCTGCTCTCGAGTCGCCGTCGCCAAACGGGTGCGGAATAGATCGAGACCCATCACCTCGTAGCCAAGCCCTTCGCCGATGTCGGCCAAGAGTTGCCCGGTTCGGATCATCACCCGCAGGTAGGAAGCCTGGTCGCCGACGACGTAGGCGAGATGGGCGCCGGGGCGGAGAACGGTCCGGAGATCGGCGAGGTGTTTGGCCATGCCCCCGAAGTAGAGCTTGGTGACGCGATGGTACATGCGCTCGAAGCCGGAGGTCTTGCCGAGCTCGAGGCGCCGGGCCTCAATCGTGGCGGCGAGGCGCTGAATCTCAGCATGGCCGGCCACGTAACGGTCGTCGTCGTCGCCCCGGTAGACCGTGCGCGTGTTGGAGCGGACGAGACCGCGCTTGACCGCCTGCAGGTCGGTCTTGCCATTGATGAAGCCGAGGAGGACCGACTCGAGCCGCGTGGTGCGGGTGTAGTCCTTCTCATTCGGGTAGGGGGGGGAGCAGATCAGGGCGTCGATCGAGGACGGGGAGAGGACGGCGCGCAGGTCGCGGGCGTCGTGGTGGATCGCCTCGGCCGGGACCACGGCCAGCCCGGCGGCTTGGAGATGATCCAAGTCGACGGCCATCGCCTCTACATTCTCTAGCCAGGCGCCGACCACCGCGGCGTCGGGCTTGGCGGGGCCAACCCCGACCTCGGGACCGAAGTGGACATTGCTGATCGAATAGACCAGCGCCTTGGCCAGGGCCAGCCGCAGGTGGGCCGCGAAACGGGGGTCGTCGTGCCGCGCCATCGCCTCGAGCAGCACCAGCGTCTTGTGCAGGGGACGAGGGCTAATCGAGTTGGCGAGGAGCAGCTTCGCGCGCTCGGCTGGAAGGGCGCGGTAGTCGTCTCGCCCCTCCGCCGGAGCAAGGACGGCGTCGTCGATCCCTTGGGCGGCAAGGGTTCTTCGCGCCGCATCAGCGACGGTTCGGGCCTGGTCGAGCAGCCCGCACGGGTCGAGCGACCAGTCCGTCTTGACGGCCGAGGCGAAGCGGGTCATCGGGTGGGCCTCGGTCCCGACCGAGGGGATGCCCCGCTTCTTGCACTCGACGATGGTTGTGCCCGTGCCGCAGAAGGGGTCGAGGACCCGGGAGCGCTCGTCGACGCCGAAGCGGTCGAGGTAGTGGCGGACGAGATGGGGCGGGTAGGAGAGGACGAAGCGGTACCAATCGTGGGCGGCACCGTCGGCCGCGGCGAGTCGATTCATCGTCGCGTTCGGAGCATCGAGGATCGTCGCCGCGTCCGCCATCACCGCCCCTTGTCGAACTGTACGTATAGCTTCGATGTTCGAGCTTAAGCGGCTCGGTGGAGGGCGTCAAGTCATCCCCCGAGTCCGCGCCATGGAGCGACCCGTTGGGTAAGCGGCGACAGGCCGGGCAAGGCCCCCGGGCGGCCTTCAGCGGGCGAAGCGGAGGCGCCAGACGCGGATGGCGGCTTCGAGCATGATCCGGCGGGAGAGCTTGGAGCGCCCCGCCACTCGATCGGTAAAAACGATCGGGACCTCCACCACACGAGCGCCGCGGCGCCGGGCGCGGTCGGTGATCTCGATGTTGAAGGCGTACCCGTCGGAGCGGAGCGTCGCGAGGTCGACGGCGCGGAGCGCGGCCGGGCGGAAGAGCTTGAAGCCGCTGGTCGGGTCGGCCAGCGGCAGCCCGAGGACGGCGGCGGCGTAGCGGCCGCCGAAGCGGCTGAGGAGGCGTCGACCGAGCGGCCACCCGACCGTGCCGCCACCGGGGACGTAGCGGGAGCCGAGGGCGAGGTCGCGATCGCCGGCGGCGAGGGCGGCGACGAGGCGAGGGAGGTCGGCCGGGTCGTGGGAGAGGTCGGCGTCCATGGTTGCGATCAGGTCGTGGTCGGCGGCGGCGGCGAGGGCGGCCCCGAGGCCGGCGACGTAGGCGGGACCGAGGCCGAGCTTGGCGGGTCGGTGGAGCACCTCGACGCGGCCGGGGTGGACGGCCGCCAGGGCGTCGGCGACGGCACCGGTCCTGTCCGGCGAATTATCGTCGACGACCAGGAGGCGGTAGGCGGGGCCGAGGGCGAGGACGCGCTCGACCAGGAGCGGCAGGTTCTCGCACTCGTCGTAGGTGGGGACGACGACGAGGACGGCACCGGGCGGGAACGCCGACGGCGCGGCAACGGGGGCGACGGCGCCATTGGCGGCACTCGCCAACGGGGCACGGGCCTGGGGAGCAGCGACGGGAAAGAGGCGGGCACGTTCGGACATCGGTCGGGAGGTCGCTCCTGGCGGCGTCCGCCGCGGCGATCGGGGCTGCCGGGGCGAATGGTGGCGTCCCCTGGGCGCGGGCGGGGATACTGGAACGCCGCGCGGGCGGCGCCGCGGCGCTGGTGGACTCAATTGGAGAAGCATAGCGTCTCCGACGAGCGCGCGCGGGACACGTCGCGCGGCTGGGGCCGGAGCGAGCGGAGGAACCGGGGTGGGGGCAGCCGAAGCATCAGCCATCGCGATCGACTTACCCCTGAGCGCCGCGCCCGAGCCAGAACCGTAACGGCGCGCAGCAGTGGAGCCAACATTGCCGGCAGTGCCGATCGTGTCGAAGGGCGAGATCGCTGCTCCGGTGCGCCCCGCGCCGTCTCCAAACCCGCGGAGCCGATTCGCGACCGCGGCGCGGCGGCCGCGCCCCCGCCGACCCTGGCGCTCACCCCTGGCGGGGCGGGAGAGCAGCGGCTGGCTGGCCGGACTGCTGCTGCTGATCGCGGTCGGGGGGCGGCGTTGGGCGCAGCAGGGAGGACTCCCATCCGGGCCGGACGGGGGCCAGTGGCTGGCGCTCGGCCGGGGGCTGTTCGGGGGCGAGGGGCGATCGGCGGTCGGGGCCTATCCGCCGCTGGTGCCGGGGATGGTGGAAGGGCTCGACCGGCTGATCGGACCGCTCGACGGATTGCGGGTGGTCGCGGTCGGGTCCCTGCTGGCGGTCGTCGCGGCGTTCCTGGTCGTGGCGCGGGGCGGGCTGGGGTGGTGGCTCGGTCTCGGGGTGACGGCAGCGCTGGCGGGCGCGAGCGCGTTGGCGGAGCCGATGGCGTTCGGCGGCTATCCCCAACAGGTCGGCCTCGCCGCGCTGCTGATCGCGGCCTGGTGCCTGGCCCGCTTCTTGGTCGGGGGCAGGGTCCGGAACTTCGCCGGCGCCGCGACGGCGCTGGGCGGGGCGGCACTTGCCCACCACATCTACTTCCCGTTGACGTTGATCATCGCCGGGGCCGTCTGGGTCGGGTGGTTGGCGTCCCGGCCGCCGAGGGAGATGATCGCCAAGCGGAGTGTAGGGGCGGCTTTGGCGGCCGGCGTCGGGCTCGCCTGCTTCCTGCCGACGGCGCTCGCTTTCTGGGAGGCGGGGTACGCGGCGCCGCTCGACGCCGCGGGGCTCGACACGGCGGCGGCGTTCCGCTACGGCACGCGGGAGTGGCCGGGACTCTGGGCGGCGATCATCGCGCTGGGCGTGATCGGGCTCGGCGTCGGCCACCGGCGACGGGGCGAACCGGGGTGGCTCGTCGGCACGTCGCTGGTGGGGGTGGCGGGAATCGCCTTCGCCGCGAGCGGCGAGCCGCGGCTGCTGCCGCCGCTGCTGGCGGGTGGGCTGCTCGGCGTCGGCTTCGGGCTGCTATGGGTGTGGGAAGTGGCGGCCGGCGGGGCGCGTCTGCCAGATCCGAGCCTCCGACCGGGCGACCGCGAGCGAGACGCCGCAATTTCCGGTGGCGCATCCGAGCCTCTACTGGAGGAGATCGGCTCGTCGGAGCAGTCCGGCGCTCAAATGGTCAGGTTAGGTTCGGGGGACCGTGGGATCCGCCGCGCCGGCCCTTGCCCCTTCGGCGCTGCTCAGGGCAGGCCCCCGATCCACGCTCTGGCCGCGGCAGGAGCGGGGGAGACGAAGCACGATTCTTCCCCCGGGGTTCGTCTGGGTCAAGCTCGAGCGCACCATGGCGGGAGGGAGGCTTCGGATCGGGAACCGGTGCCGGGGACGGGAGGGGCGCTGGCGAGGGCGCTGGTGGTCGCGGTGGCGGTCGCGCTGCCGACCGTCGTCTGGGCGCGCGCGGACGGGTACGCGGGCGAGTTCTTCCGGTACTACCGGGTGGTCGACCGCGGGCTCCTGGCGGCGGCGGCGGCGGTGGAGGGCGGGGACGCCGAGGGCCTGGTGGTGGTCCGCCACGACCGGCGGGGGTGGCCGCTGGGTTGGTGGTTCGAGGGACTGACGGAAGCGCCGATCGTTGTCGGCTCCGACCCGCGCTGGCTCGGCTTCCCGGCGGAGCGAGCCGGGGCGGCGCTGGCGGGGCGCTTCTTCGACCAGCCGCTGACGGGGGCGGAAGTGGAAGCGCTGGCGCGGGAGACGGGAGTGACGCGGCTGGTCTTCCGAAAGCGGGAGTGGATCGGGTGGCAGCGCTGGCTCGCCGAGCCGGAGCCGGCAGTCCAGGTGGTCCACGACGACGGCGTGTTCATGGTGGTCGAAGCGGGAAGTGGGTAGTGGGCAGTGGGGACCCGGCTTGAATAAGCCTCGCCGTGCGCACCGACCGCTTTCCCTCGCCGTCTCTTGCCCACTGCCCACTCACTACTCGGCAAGGGCGAAGAGGGTGGCGACGCCGCCGAGGCCGACGACGATCAAGGCTTGGGCGAGGCCGGCGAGACCCAAGAGGGACGGGCCGGTCTGGTCGAGGAGCCAGAGACCGAAGAGGAGCGCGTCGGTGAGGAGCCCGGCGAGAGCGAGTAGCGCGTACCGAGCCAGGAGGCGGCCGATGTTGACCGGGCCGTCGGCGGAGGCGGGGATGAGGGCGCGGGCCAGGGGTCGCCAGGGACCGGCCGGGGGGAGAGCCGCCGGGTGGCGCTGGGCGGCGAGGCCGCCGAGGAGGAGGGCTTGGGCGCCGAGGATCAGCAGCATCGGGCCGAGGAAGACGGGAAGCCAGTGGAGTCCCCCGCCGAGGGGGACGCCGGCCGGGGCGACCAGGGAGAGCGCGCAGAGGAGGAGGCCGACGCCGGCGGCGGCGAAGCCGGGGGCGAGCAGCGTCAGGTGGGGCGAGAGGAAGAGGAGGAGGCGCAGGTGGCGCCAGCCGTCGCTCAGGGGGCGGAGCTTGCTGGCGCCGAGGCGGCGCCGGTAGGGCATCGGGACCTCGACGACGGCGAGTCCGGCCCGCCCGGCGCCGAGCAACATCTCGGAGGCGTACTCCATTCCGGACGAACGGAGCCCGAGGGCCAGGATCGCGTCGCGGCGGAAGGCGCGGAAGCCGGACTGACTGTCCACGACGCGGGCGCCGCCCGCCAGACCGACGAGGCGGCCGAGGAGGGGCGTCCCGAGAT
>JBBSNJ010000145.1:0-6981 GCA_038232775.1 Thermomicrobiales bacterium | reverse complement strand
GATGGGCGAGATCACGGTGATCGCCGTCGCGCTGCTCGGCCTGACCACGCTGCTTGGCCGGAGGAGGGCAACGTGACGACGGTGATGACGCAGGTGATCGCCCGGTTGCTGCTGGCGCCGGCGCTGATGGTGGCGCTGGCGATCTTGGTCAAGGGCTACGTCGACACTGGCGACGGCTTCACGGCCGGGGTGGTAGCGGCGCTGGCGGTGCTGCTCCAGTTCGTCGCCTTCGGCCGGCGCGAGGTCGAGCAGCAGCTGCCGGTCCGGCACGCGCCGCGGGTCGCGCTCGTCGGTCTGTTGATCGCCCTGGTGGTCACCTTCGCCCCGGTCCTTCGCGGGTTGCCGCCGATGACCCACCTGCCGAGACCGGGGGAGAAAGTCGTCCACTTGGGCACGCTGGAGCTGTTGACGGCGGTGCTCTTCGACATCGGGGTCTTCCTGCTGGTCCTCGGCTTCGCCGTCTCGACGATCCGGTTGGTGCCGACCGAGCGGTCCGGGAGGGGCGCGTGATCCTGCTGACCGCCGTCGCCGTCGCCGTGCTCTTCGGCTCCGGCGCCTACCTGATGCTCCAGCGGGACCTGATCCGGCTGGTGGTGGGGATGGTGCTGATCTCGAACGCGGCCAACCTCTTTATCATGGGGGCCGGCTTGACCAAAGGCGTGCCCCCGATCTATCCCCTGGCCGCCGACGAGGCCGTCAGCGATCCGCTGGTCCAGGCGATGACGTTGACGGCGATCGTGATCGGGTTCGGGGTCGCGGCGCTGCTCGTCAGCCTGGTCTACCGCGTCTACACCTCCCACCTGTCGCTCGACCTGGACGACCTGTCGGCGGCCGAGGAGCGGGAGGAGGCAGCGAAGGATCGGCAACCGCTGCCGTCGTCGCCGCCGAGTCGGGAGCCGGTGCTGGTCGGGTCGGGCGCGGGCGCGGTTGGGCCGGGCGGGGAGGGGACCTGATGCTCCTTCTGCCCCTGGGGATCCTGTGGTTCGCCGCCGTCGGGCTGGCGCTGCTCGACGGCCGACGGCGGTGGGTCGCCTGGCTGGCGACCGGAACCCTGGCGGCGGGTTTGGCGGCCTGCGTCTGGCTGGCCGTGGTCGTGCTGCGGGAGGGCCCCGTCGAGACCGTGGCGGGGGACTGGCCGATCGGCGTCGGCATCGCCCTCCGGGCCGATGCGCTCGGTCTCTGCTTCGCGGTGCTGTCGCTGGCGGTGCTCCTGGCCGCGCTCGCCTTCGAGGCGGCGACTCGAGTCCGGTCGCGGACCTTTCCGGCGCTCGTCCTCTTCATGGCGACCGGGTTGACGGGGCTGTTCTTGACCGGGGACGCGTTCAACTTCTACGTCTTCTTCGAACTCTCGATGATCTCGGCCTACGTCCTGACCAGCTACGGCGAGCGGAGCCGGCAGTTGCGGGCGGCGATGATCTTCGCGGTCGTCAACCTGCTCGGGTCGGTCCTCTTCTTGATCGCGGTGGCCGCGCTCTACCACGTGACCGGAAGCCTCGATCTGCGGGTGATGGCCGTCCGCATCTCGGTGGTGGAGTCGAACCCGCTGGTGCTGAGCGGGACGTTGCTCTTCGTCGCCTTCGGCGTCAAGCTCGGCATCTTTCCGTTCCACTTTTGGCTGCCGGCGGTCTACACCGGGACGCGGCCGGCGGTCTCGGCGATCCTGAGCGGCGGTCTGGCCAACATCGGCACCTACGGACTACTCCGGTTCGGGGCCGACCTGATGCCGCGGGAACTGGCTTTGGCCGCACCCGCCCTGGTAGTGATCGGTGGGGCGAGCGTGCTCTACGGCGCCTTGCAGGCGATCTCGCGGCGAGACCCGGACGAGGTGCTGGCCTACTCGGCGATCGGCCAGGTCGGCTACGTGCTGATCGCGCTTGGGGTCGGCGGCCCGGTGGGCTACGCCGGAGCGGTCCTCTATGCGGTGGTCAACTCGTTGAACAAGACGCTGCTCTTCTTGGCCGCCAGTCTGCGGGGGCGACTGGTCGGCTCGGCGTTCGTGGTCGGGGCGCTGAGCGTCGCCGGGGTGCCGCCGGCGGCGGGTTTCTTGGGCAAGGCCGGTCTCTTTCGCCTCAACTGGGGCGTGGAGACGGTTGTTGGGCAGGTGGCGCTGGCGGCGCTCGTGCTCGTCGGTGGTGCGCTTTCCTTCATCTACATGTTCCAGCTCTTCCAGCGCCGCTTCTGGGAGGAGGGGGACGTTAAGGTCTCCAGCGCGATCGGGGCGCGCTTGCTGGTCGGCGGCCTGGGGCTCGTCGTCGTCGTGCTCGGCCTCTGGCCCGAGCCGCTGCTGGCGATCAGCGAGCGGGCGGCGGCCGTGCTCGCGGTCGGCGGCCAGTGAGCGGGCGGCTGCTCGGCGGGGCGCTCCTGGTCGCGGTCTACGCCCTGACCTTGGCCAGTGCCGAGCCGTGGGATCTGGCCATGGGGACGGCGGCGGCGGCCGGGAGTATGGTCGGCGCCCGGCGCTTCTTGGGGGGCGGGGTGGGGGGGGCAACGACCGGGGCGGCCGGCCTCATCCGCCGAGTGCTCGCCCTCGGGCCGTTCTTGGTGGCGGTGGGCATGGACGTCCTGCGGGGGACCTGGAGCGTGGCGCTGGTCGTCCTGCACCTGCGTCCGCTGCGGCGGCCCGGCATCGTCCGGGTCCCGATCGGGGAGCGAACGCCGCTCGGCGTCGCGGTCTCGGGGCTGGTGGCGACGCTGTCGCCGGGGGAGTTCCTGGTCGACATCGACTGGGAGGACCGGACGATGCTGATCCACGTCTTGGACGCGACGGACCCGGACCGGGTGCGGGAAGTCCACGAGCGATTCTACTGGCGGTACCAGCGGGCGGTCTTCCCGTAGTACGAGGCGACGCCAGGGTTGGAGCGGGAGGTCGATGTGCACGAAGTGGTCTTCGAGGTGGCCGCGGTCTGGATGACTGTCTTGCTGGCGGTCACCGTCGGGATGGTGATCCGGGCGAGGTCGGCGATGGTCCGGATCTTGGCGCTCGACGCGCTGACCCTGATCCTGGTCGCGCTGCTCGTCCTCTATGCCGACGCGACGCGGACGGCCTACTACCTCGACGCGGCGCTGGCGCTGGCGCTGCTGTCGTTCGTCGGCACGCTGGCGGCCGCGCGCTACCACAGCGAAGGGAAGATCTTCTGATGCTCGGAGTGATCGGGACGTGGCTCGCCGACGCGCTGGTCGTGCTCGGCGTCGTGATCATGACGATCGGGGTCTACGGGGTGATCCGGATGCCCGATCTCTACACCCGGCTGCACGCCGCGAGCAAGGCGGTCGTGCTCGGGGTCTGCTTGCTGGCGGTCGCCTCGGTGGTGACCGGGGACGCTGCAATCATCGCGCGGGCGGTGCTGATCGCGGTGCTGCTGCTGCTGACGACGCCGGTCGCGTCCCACGCGATCGCGCGGGGTGCCTACCTGGAGCGGGAACCGCTGAAGACGCCGGGCGCGATCGACGAGACGGGGCGGTGCTTGGAGAGAGGCTAAGGCCGGCGGGGCGGGAGCGGCGGCTCGGTCAAGGGAGGGGGACGTCGGGGGCGTCGGCCTCGGCGATGGGGAAGGTGAGGGTGGCGATCGTGCCGACCTCGCCGGAGCGGATCGCGAACGAACCGCGGAGGTCGGAGGTCACCAGGCGCTGGATGATGCGCATCCCGAGGCCCTCGCTGCGGGCGGGGTCGAAGCCGGCGGGGACGACGATCCCGTCGTTGGCGACCTCGACGGTGGCCTGACCGTCGCATTGCCAGGCGCCGATGCTGATCCGGCCGTGGGAGCGACCCTCGAAGCCGTGGCTGACGGCATTGGAAACCAGCTCGTTGATCAACAGGGCAAGGACGGTGGCCTGGTTGGAGGGGACGACGACGTCGTTCGGTCGGATCGCGAAGTCGACGGCGAGGCCGGGCGGGATCAGGGTGGCGTGGGCCTCGTCGGCGACGTGGCGGGCGATGACGTCGATGGTGGTGCCGGCCAGGCGCTCTTCGTCGCTCAGGAGGTCGTGGACGGCGGCGATTGCCTGGACGCGGCTGACGGCCTCGCGGAGGTGGACGGCCCAGGGCGCGTCTTCGGCCTGGCGGAGGTGGATCGAGAGCAGGGCGGCGACGGTCTGGAGGTTGTTGCGGACGCGGTGGTGCATCTCTTGGAGGAGGGCGGAGGCGGTCTCGAGGCCATGGCGGGCGTCCTGATAGAGGCGGGCGTTCTCGATGGCGAGGGTCGCCGAGTCGGAGAAGGCTTGGAGCAGACCGAGCTCGTCCTCGGTCAGTTCGACATCGGGGTGGAGGCGGAGGCAGAGGGCGCCGAGCGTCTCGCGGGCGGAGCGGAGGGGGAGACAGAAGAGGCGGCTGGAGCCGTCGACGTAGTCGATGTTGACCGACTGGGGCGCGCCGGTGCGCATCACCTCGCGCACGATCTGGTTCCGGCTGGGTTCATTGACGAGTTCGCGGCGGGAGCCGATCCAGTGGTCGATCGTCGGGGTCTCTTCTTCGCCGCGGCGCGACGGGAAGCGGAAGATGGCCGCGGCTTCGGCGTTGATCAGGAGCATCGCCTGCTCGGAGATGAGCCGGAGGACGTCGTTCTGGTCGAGGGTCGAGGCGATGGTGTGGGAGACGCGCTGGAGGGTGCCGAGCTCGGTGATCTTGCGGCGGAGGCGGGAGTCGGTGCGATCGTAGAGCCGGGCGTTCTCGATGCTGATCGCGAGCTCACTGGCGACGGTCTGGAGGAAGGCGATCTCGTCGGGGGCGAACTCTCGGCGGTGGACGGTCAGGATGTTGAGGACGCCGACGAGACGGTCGGTCTCGCCGCCGCGCTGGGCCAGCATCGGGACCGAGAGCTGGGAGGCATAGAGGTCTTCCCCGGTGGCGGGGAAGGGCTTGTAGGCGGGATGCGCGTGCTGGTCCGGGGCGACGATCACCCGCCGTTCCGAGGCGGCGAGACCGGTGATGCCGACGCCGGGGCGGACGGTGGCGGCGCCGACCAGTGAGGGATTGAGGCCGAGGGCGGCGCGGAGGGCGAGGGAGTCGGTCGCGTCGTCGTAGAGGAGGACGGCGCAGGCGTCGGCGCCGGTGGTGTCGGCGAGGACGCGGACGCTCGTCTCGAGCCGCTCGGAGAGATCGAGATTGGCGGTGGTGGCGCGGTTGATCCGGTGAAGGGCGGCCAGCCAGGGGAGCGGGGCGGCGGCGAGCTCGGCGCCGTGGTCGTCGTCCGAGTCCGCGGTGTGGTAGGCGCGGGCGAGGGCGGCGAGGGCGATGCCGGCGGCGAGGACGGTCGCCGGGTCGACGCCGTCGCCGCCGACGCGCTCGAAGAGGGCCTGGAGCGCTTCGACGCCGGCGGCCATCGCGTCTTCGAGCGGGATGCACTGGACGGCGGTCGATTGCCCGAAGCGTCCGAAGGCCTCGCGCAGGGGTTGGGCGCCGACGTGGGCGCCGAAGCCGGTGCGGTCGTAGGCGGCGGCGAGCTCGCTCCCGAGCTGGGCAGCGAGCTCCTGGATGGTGGTGACGGTCATGGCGAGTTCGGCCTCGTGTGGGGGTGGACTGGATCATGGTCGTCAGGTGGGGAACAGTTGCGTTTCCGTCGCCGGCGCTCGTCGGGGACCGGCTTCGGTCAAAGATGGCGGTCGAACCAGGCGAGGAGGTGGTGGAGGCGGGCGAGACGACGGCTCGGTTTGCCGGTGCGGGAGAGGTTGTGGTCCTCCTCCGGGATGCGGACGAAGGCAACCTCTTTGTCGAGGCGCTTGAGGGCGACGAAGAGCTGCTCGGCCTGCTCGATCGGGCAGCGGAGGTCCCCCTCGTTGTGGAGGATCAGGAGCGGGGTCTCGATCCGCTCGACGTGGGTGATCGGGGAGTGGCGGAGGAGGAGGTCGGCGTCGGCCCCGGGGGTGCCGCCGAACTCGTACTCACCGAAGTCGCCGCCGATATCGCTGGTGCCGTACATCGAGTGGAAGTTGCTGACGCAGCGCTGGGTGGCGGCGGCCTGGAAGCGGTCGGAGTGGGCGATCGCCCAGTTCGTCAGGTAGCCGCCGTAGGAGCCGCCGGTGACGCCGACGCGGGCGGGGTCGATCAGGCCGGTGGCAAGGGCGGCGTCGAGGGCGCCGAGGATGTCGGGGAGATCGGCCTCGCCCCAGCGGGCGCGGGTGCAGGTGGCGACCGCCTCGCCGTAGCCGGCGGAGCCGCGGGGATTGGTGGAGAGGACGGCGTAGCCGCGGGCGGCCATCAGCTGGAGCTCGTGGAACGGGGCGTAGCCGTACATCGCGTGCGGGCCACCGTGGATCTGGACGATCAGCGGCAGTTTGACGCCGCTCTCCCGGTCGAAGCCGGGGGGGAGGAGGAGCCAGCCCTGGAGCTCCAGATCCCCCGCCTGGCTCGGGAAGCGGAGATCTTCGGCGGGGGAGAGGCGGACGCCGGCGAGGAACGCACGGTTGTGGTCGGTCAGTCGGCGCTCGTTCCCCCCGTCGCGGTCGCAGAGGGAGAGTTCGAAAGGGGAGACGACGTCGCCGGCCAGCAGGATGAGTCGCCCGTCGGGGAGCGGGGCAAAACCGGCGACGCGGCGGGGACCGGCGGAGACGGGGGTGACGCCGTCATCGGCGAGCTCGACGCGGTGGACGTGGGTGGTGCCCTGGTCGGAGGCGAGGGCGAGGAGGCTGGCGCCGTCGGGAGACCAGTGGGGACGCTGGTCGGAGGCGACCGAGAGGTCGCTCATGCCGGCGTCCTCGAAGGAGCGATCCCAGGCGGCCGTCTGCTCGGTCGGATCGCCGCCGGCGGCGGGGACGGTCCAGAGGCGGACGTTCTTGCCGGAGGCGGCGGCCTCCCGGTAGCCGAGGAAGGCGAGCCGGGTGCCGTCGGGCGACCAAGCGGGGGCGGAGAAGCGGGCGTCGAGTTCGGCCATGGGGCGGACGTCGCCGCCGGCGGCCGGGACGGCGTAGATGGCGCGGCCGCTGTTGCGGGCTCGGTCCGGGGTGCGGTTGCCGACGAAGGCGAGGAGGCGTCCATCCGGCGACCAG
>JBBSNJ010000144.1:0-6991 GCA_038232775.1 Thermomicrobiales bacterium | reverse complement strand
GCGTCGTCTCCCCCAGCGCCGGCCGCAGGTACTCGCCGGTGTAGGAGGCGGGGTTCTCGGCCACCTTCTCCGGCGTCCCCTCGGCGGCGATCAGACTGCCGTCTCCCCCTTCCCATCCCCGTCGTCTTGGGGGCGGGGTGTTAGCTCCCCCGGTCTGCCGCCGCGGGAGAGAGACCGGGGGGTGAGGGCCGGCGCCGAAGCACCAGCGACGGCCCGTAGCTCGTCTCCGGCCCCATCTCGATCCGGGGGTCCGGATCAGGGCCGGCTCCTCGATCTCCGGCCGCGGTCGCTCGGCTCCGGGCGGCGCCCCGAACGCATGCCGGTGAACGTGGGGGCATCGGCCCCCCTTTCCCGCTCGCTGAGAGCAGGCGCCGAGGGCGCGTTCCGCTGGGGCCGAAGGGGCTGAAGGACGGCGTCGAAGCACCCTTGATCGCCGGGAATCCGTATACTGCCGGATCAGGTGGGCGGGGAACCGAGGATCGAGCAGTCGAGCGCCGGAGGCGGTATGGCAGTCGTGGTGCGGGAGAGCGACACCGAGATGATCCGGCTCAGCGTCGAGGAGAGTTTCGCGTTCTTCGACGAGAAGGCGCAGCGGTTGTTGGGCATCGGCGCCACGGAGTTCTTGCGACGGTGGAACGCCGGAGAGTACGACGAGATCGCCGACGACCCCGACCACCGGAACATCTTGTACCTTGCGCTCCTCGGCACCGGTGGACGATAGCGATCAGGCGGCAACCCCTGAGCGATTCGTCGCCGCCATGCAGCGAGCCGTCGCCTGCGTGTCCCGCGCAGTCGTCATCCAAGGTCGTCCTTCGGCGAATGCCCTTTCGTTCCTCGCGCTCTCCGAAGATCTGGCCCCGTTGCGAGGTCGACCCAGGCTGGCCCTCTCGTTCCTGCACAGCTTCGCTCTCCGCCCTCTCGAGGCGGACCCAAGTACCTCCGTCGTTCGCTCTGCTGCCTACTTTTACCAACTCCACCAGCAGGACGGGACCGAAGTCATCGCTTTCCACTGGCATCCCGGACGACTCGGCCGGGTCCCGTTCGCCCATCTCCACGTCGAAAGCCGGATCGGCCCAGGACTGATCGAGAGGAAACGGCACGTCCCGAGCGGGCGCGTTCCGTTCGAAGCGGTCGTCCGCTTCGCGATCGAGGAGTTGGGCGTCTCGCCGCTGCGCGGCGATTGGCAGCGGGTCCTCCATTCAGGGGTCGCCGCCTTCGACCTCGGGCGCTGGTGGTAGTGGCAGACGCCGCCCGGGGCACCGCGGCCCGGTCTGCGCCGATCCCGATTGATACCAACTTCGGTTGAACAGTTCCGCGCTCAAGTGGTGGACGCTCTCCCCTCTCCCGCGCGCCAGGAGAGGGTTCGGGGGTGAGGGCGTCTTCCCAGGAAGCGGAAGCCGTCACCCGGATTCCGTCTCAGTCTGCCGCCAGCGTCGTCTCCCCCAGCGCCGGCCGCAGGTACTCGCCGGTGTAGGAGGCGGGGTTCTCGGCCACCTGCTCCGGCGTCCCCTCGGCGACGATCATGCCGCCGCCGCTGCCCCCGTCCGGCCCCATATCGATCAGCCAGTCGGCCGACTTGACGACGTCGAGGTTGTGCTCGATCACGACCACCGTGTTGCCCCCCTCGACCAGGCGGTGCAGGATCGCGAGCAGCTTCTCGATGTCGGCGAAGTGGAGCCCGGTCGTCGGCTCGTCCAGGATGTAGAGGGTGCGCCCGGTCGCCCGCCGCGAGAGCTCGGTCGCCAGTTTGACCCGTTGCGCCTCGCCCCCCGAGAGCTGGGTCGCCGGCTGCCCGAGGTGGATGTAGCCCAGACCCACGTCGTAGAGGGTCTGCAACTTGTTCTTGACGTTCGGCACGTTCTGGAAGAAGTCGAGCGCCTCCTCGACCGTCATGTCGAGCACGTCGGCGATCGACCGGCCCTTGTAGGTGATCTCGAGCGCCTCGCGGTTGTAGCGCTGGCCGTGGCAAACCTCGCAGGGGACGAAGACGTCGGGCAGGAAGTTCATCTCGATCTGGATGATCCCTTCGCCCCGGCAGGCTTCGCAGCGTCCCCCCTTGACGTTGAACGAGAAGCGGCCGGCCAAGTAGCCGCGCGCCTTCGCCTCCGGCATCGAGGCGTAGAGGTCCCGGATCGGGGTGAAGAGCCCGGTGTAGGTGGCCGGGTTCGAGCGGGGGGTGCGGCCGATCGGGCTCTGGTCGATCTCGATCACCTTGTCGAGGTGCTGGATGCCGTCGAGCGCGGTGTGGGCGCCCGGCTTCTGGCGGGCGCCCTGGAGCTCCATCGCCAGCCGCGGGTAGAGCGTGTCGCTGACCAGCGAGCTCTTGCCGGAGCCAGAGACGCCGGTGACGGCGATGAAGGTGCCGAGCGGGAAGCGGACCGTCAGGTCGCGCAGGTTGTTCTCGCTGGCGCCGCGCAGGGTCAGCGCCTTGCCGCTGCCGGCCCGGCGGCGGGACGGGATCGGGATCGCGCGGCGGCCGGAGAGGAACTGGCCCGTGATCGACTCCGGGGTGCGGGCCACGTCGTCGACGCTGCCGGCGGCGACGACGTGGCCGCCGTGCTCGCCCGCGCCGGGACCGATATCGACCAGCCAGTCGGCGGCCCGAATCGTGTCCTCGTCGTGCTCGACCACGATCAGCGTGTTACCGATGTCGCGCAGGCGGAGCAAGGTCTTGATCAGGCGGGCGTTGTCGCGCTGGTGGAGCCCGATGCTCGGCTCGTCGAGGATGTAGAGGACCCCCATCAGCGACGAGCCGATCTGGGTCGCCAGTCGGATCCGCTGCGCCTCGCCGCCGGAGAGGGTGTTGGCCGAGCGCTCCAGCGTCAGGTAGTCGAGCCCGACGTCGACCAAGAAGCCGAGCCGCTCCCGGATCTCCTTGAAGATCTGGCGGGCGATCAGGAAGTCGCGGTCGGTCAAGGGGGCGTCGGGATCGGCCCCCGGCTCGCGGGCGAGGTCGGCGAACCACTCCTGGGCGGCGCGGATCGCGAGCCGGGTGACGTCGACGATCGAGAGCCCGTTGACAGTGACCGCCAGCACCTCCGGCTTGAGCCGAGCGCCGTGGCAGACCGGGCAGGGGCGCTCGGCCATGAAGCGCTCCAGGTCCTCCTTGACGAAGTCGGACGAGGTGCCGTCGTAGCGCCGCTTGAGGTTGGGGATCACCCCCTCGAACGCGATGTCGTAGGAGCGGGGGCGACCGCTCTTCGACTTGTACTTGACGGTCACCACCTCCCCGTTCGAGCCGTGGAGGAGGGTCGCGATCGCCTCCGGCGGCAGGTCGCGGGCTGGGACATTCAGCGCGAAGCCGTAGTGGGCGGCGACCGCCTCGAGCAGCGCCGCGTACCAGGCGGTCCCCTCGGTGCCGGCCCGGACCCAGGGGACGATGGCGCCCTGGGCAAGGGTCAGCCCCCGGTTCGGGAGCACGAGGTCGGGGTCGAACTCGCGGGTGGTACCGAGGCCGCTGCACGCCGGGCAGGCGCCGTGGGGGGAGTTGAAGGAGAAGTTGCGGGGCTCGATCTCGGAGAGGCCGACGACGCCGTGGACCGGGCAGGCGAACTTCTCCGAGAAGACGAGCAGCTCGCCGTCGACGATCTGCGCCTCGGCCAATCCGCCGGCGATCTTGAGCGCCGTCTCCAATGACTCGATGACGCGGACCCGGTCGGGGTGGCCGTCGACCTCCCCTTCCCCCTCGTGGCGAACGACCAGGCGGTCGACCACCACCTCGATCGTGTGCTTCTTGTCCTTCGCCAGATCGAGCCCGGCCGCCTCGTCGACGTCGAGCACGTCGCCGTCGACCCGGACGCGGACGAACCCCTGGCGCCGGATCTCCTCGATCACCCCGACGTGCTCCCCCTTCCGGTCGCGGATCACCGGAGCCAGGATCATCACCCGCGCCCCGTCGGGCAGGGCGAGGATCTGACCGGCCATCTGCTGCACCGACTGGGCGACGATCGGGCGACCACAGGTCGGGCAGTGGGGGCGGCCGACGCGGGCGTAGAGGAGGCGCAGGTAGTCGTAGATCTCGGTCACGGTGCCGACGGTCGATCGCGGGTTGCGGCTGGTCCCCTTCTGGTCGATCGAGATCGCGGGGGAGAGACCGTCGATGTGGTCGACGTCCGGCTTCTCCATCTGGCCGAGGAACTGGCGGGCGTAGGCGGAGAGGCTCTCGACGTAGCGACGCTGCCCCTCGGCGAAGATGGTGTCGAAGGCGAGCGAGCTCTTGCCGGAGCCGGAGAGACCGGTCAGGACCACCAACTGGTCGCGGGGGAGGTCGACGTCGATGTTCTTCAGGTTGTGCTCGCGGGCGCCGCGGACGCTGATCCGGTCTTGCTGGGGCATGGGTCGATTTCCCCCACGGAGCGGCACGCGCCTGGGCGCGGCCAAGGTTGGTGCGTTTGCCCGGCCGACAACTCGAACATCCGATCGCAAGGGGCGATTCTACCACGGCGAGAGGTGGTCGTACACCCCCAAATCAGGGTCGCAGGAGTAATGCCTCCAGGTTCCGGTAGCTGGCGCCCGCGCCGAGGAGCCATCGCCGCGGCTCTGCCTCGGCCAGCGACGGCGCCGCCATCGACCACTTTCGATGCCCCGTCCTCTCGGATGCCGGCGACGGCCCGCCTGCTCCCGGCACCGTCGGCGCGCAACGGCGCCGCGCTCCCGCGAGCGATTCGTCCGAGAAGCTCGCCCCGGCACGGCGCCGGCCGGAGCCACGGAACCACCTCCCCCGAACCGGCCGTTGCCGTGCCCGCCGCTCTGCGCCGGTGCCCGACGGCCGGCGCCCCAACCGTTGGCAGAGCCTCTCCACGGCCGACGTCGTCGACTTCGTCGTCTCGGCATCGAGTCCGCCGTCGGGAGGGACGAGGGTGCCGATTGGGTGTTAACGCGGAAACCGGTTGAACAGTGCCACTGTCGGGCGCTGGACCGGCTCCCCTCTCCCGCGCACGGGACCGGGGGAAGGGGGCCGGGGGCGAGGGCTTCTGGCGGCAACCGGAAGTAATCCCCCGGTCCCCTCGCCGACGGCCGAGCCCCTCGCAGGAGGCCGGCGCCGCGTTCCGCCCCGCCCAACCGGGGAGGGCTCCGCACCTGCGGTTCCACCTTCGCGCCGGTCCGAGATTTTCAAGAGCGGCTGATCGCTCTCGCTGCTCCGAGAGCGGCCCAGGGGAGCGACTCGCCCACCGACCCGGCGACATCGAGGGGGGGCGCCGGAGTCGGGCGAGGAGTTGACACCCGCCCGATTCCTCGACCACAATCGCTGCCGAGACAGCCGAGGAACGGGAGGAGTAGGCGACCAGGGCACCGACAGGGAGCGGGGTCGGCGATTGAGAGCCCCGCCCGGAGCGCCAGGCGCCGAAGTCGTCCGGGAGGCGGTGGGTCGAGCGCGGGAGTGTCCCCGCCGAGACCCGCCCGGGTGCGCCCGTTAGCGCGCGATCGAGAGCGCCGCCCGCGCCGACCGAGTTCGGCGGGCGGCGAAGCAGGGTGGTACCGCGGGCTTGCCCGTCCTTGCGCTGGGCGCGAGGGCGGGTTTTTGCTTGGCCTGCGGCCTTCGGTGGACGGCGAGCGGCGGTCAGCGGCGGGGTGAGCGAGATGGTGCGGGCGACGGCGGAGCGGAACGGGGACGCGGCGGCGACGGGGTTGGCGAAGGCGTTCGACCCGGCGGCGATCGAGACCGGGGTCTACGACGGATGGGAGGCGGCCGGCTACTTCCAGCCGCGGGAGCGGCCCGGCCGCGAACCGTTCGTCGTCGTCATGCCGCCACCGAACGTGACCGGCGAGCTCCACATCGGGCACGCCCTCTTCGTCGCCGTCGAGGACATCATGGTCCGCTGGCACCGGATGCTCGGCGACCCGACCCTCTGGCTGCCGGGGGCCGACCACGCCGGGATCGCCGGCCAGTGGGTCGTCGAGCGGGAGCTGGCGAAGGAAGGGCTGACCCGGCACGACCTCGGGCGGGAGCGGTTCGTCGAGCGGGTCTGGGACTACATGAACCGCTACCGGGGGCGCATCCGCGAGCAGATGAAGATCCTCGGCGCCTCCTGCGACTGGTCGCGCTTCGTCTTCACGATGGACCCCGGCCCCTCGCGGGCGGTGCGGACCGTCTTCAAGCGGCTCTACGACAAGGGCCTGATCTACCGCGGCGAGCGCCTGATCTCCTGGTGCCCCCGCTGCATGACGGCGCTCTCCGACCTCGAAGTGGTCCACGAGGAGGCGGCGGGCTTCCTCTGGCACCTCGCCTACCCGATCGCGGACAGCCGGGAGACGATCACCGTCGCCACCACCCGCCCCGAGACGATGCTCGGCGACACCGGCGTCGCCGTCCACCCCGACGACGAGCGCTACCGACACCTCGTCGGCCGCACGGTGCGGCTGCCGATCCTCGACCGCCCGATCCCGATCGTCGCCGACGCGGCGGTCGATCCGGCTTTCGGCTCCGGCGCCGTCAAGGTGACGCCCGCCCACGATCCGAACGACTTCGAGATCGGGCGGCGGCAGGGGTTGCCGGCGATCACCGTCATGGAGACCGACGGCACGATGAACGCCGCGGCCGGCCCCTTCGCCGGGCAGCCGATCGCCGTCGCCCGGCGGGGGGTGGTCGAGCGGCTCGAGGCCGACGGTCGGCTCCTCCGGACCGAGCCCCACCGCCACGCCGTCGGGCACTGCCAGCGCTGCGGCACCGTGGTCGAGCCGCTAATCTCCAAGCAGTGGTTCATCGAGATGGCGCCCCTGGCGGCGGCGGCCTGCGACGCCCCCCGGGACGGCCGCCACCCCGTAGTGCCCGAGCACATAAAGAGCGTCTACCTGAACTGGCTGCCGAACATCCACGACTGGACGAACTCGCGCCAGCTCTGGTGGGGGCACCGGAACCCGGTCTGGTCCGGCCTGGGGTGCGGCGAGGTGGTCGTCACGGTGGAGGAGCACCTCGCCGCCTGCCCGAACTGCGGCGGCGCGGTCGAGCAAGACCCGGACGTGCTCGACACCTGGTTCTCCTCCGGTCTCT
>JBBSNJ010000143.1:0-6998 GCA_038232775.1 Thermomicrobiales bacterium | reverse complement strand
CCCCGCTTGCGCGAGGACCGGTGACGTCGGTTGTCGGCCTCCGGCCGACGGGCGCAGCACGCAGCGCCTCTCCCCAGATGGACGGCGACAACTCTTCTGTTAGCCGCTCTAGGTCGCCGGGGTCGCCCCCGTTGTGGCGACGATCTCGACGGCGATCGAGCCGTCGATCAGGTAGCGGTCTCCGTTGCGGCGGAAGAAGACATAGGCGGTGAAGGGGCGTTCCTCGCCGCCGGTGGTCTCGACCCCTTCGAGGAGGGCGCTGACCCGGCCGTCTGAGAGGACGACGACATCCCGCAGGGCGCGGAACCCCTGGCGTTGCGACGCCTCGGGCGTCGTTCGGGCGGTGTCCTGGATGGCGGCGACGTAGGCGGCGACCCGCCGCTCGGGGTCGACGTCGGGGGCCGGGGTGGCGGCGCTGGCCTCCCCCGCCGCCTCGGTCGCGCGGCGACCAGCGACCAGCGACGCCACCGCCCAATCGGTCGTCGACAGGGCGAGGGCGGCCGGCAGATCGCCCGCGTTCAGGCAGGCGAAGGAGAGGCGGACGGTCCGCTCCACCGCCGTCACCACCGCCGGCGGGGCCGGCACCCCGGCGGGCGGCGCGAACCCCCGCGCCGGCGGCGACGGCGCGGCGGGGGACGTCTCGTCGCGGGCGAGGGCCGCGGCCGCGATCGGCCGCAGCTCCCGCCGCGACAGCGGCTCGACCGTGCACTCGGCCGCGGCGGGGATGATCGGGGTGGCGGCTTGGCGGGCGGCGGCGCCCCCGGTCAGCAGCAGGCCGGCGACGATGGTGGCCGCGGCGACGGTGGCCGCGGTGACTGGGCGGACGGGCACGGCGACCCCTTGCGGCGAGCGGACGGCGGGGCATCGACCCCGGCGACGGCGATTCGGGCCGAGGTCCGCACGCCCCGTGCCCGCTCCGCCGCCCCGCCGCCGGGTAGCCGTGCCCGATCCGGCGACCGGGGCTCCTAGAACCGGGCGCGCGACCGGCTCGGTCCGCTACCCTTGGACTTCGAGCCGAGGCCTGTCCCGGCGACGCCCGCGGCGCGGGGACGGCGCCCGTCACCGACGCGCCCCGAGCAGCGTACCGAGGAGCCCGATGGACGCGACCCGAACCGATGACCGACCCCGCTCCGGGATCGAGCGGCCGCCGGTGGCGGGCGACGCGACCGCCGCGGCCGCCGGCGACGGCGGCCGCGGCTGGTACCGCGGGCTCGCCCTCGTTGCCGCCGTCCTGATCCTGGCCCAGGCGGTCCTGGCCGGGCAGTGGATGTTCGGCGGCGGCCGGATCGACGTCCACGGCTGGCTCGGCAACGTCACCTTCCTGCTCGCGATCGGGCTGGTTGGCCTCGCCTTCGTGGGACGTCGCGGCGGCGCCCTCGGCGCGGTCGATCTCGCCCTCAGCGCCGTCTTGCTGCTGCTCGTCGTCGCCCAGCTCGGGCTCGGCTACTCCGGGCGCGCGTGCGCCCCCGCCGCCACGCTGCACGGCCCCAACGGCGTCCTCCTGACGGGGGTGACGGCCGCGATCCTGGCCCTCGCCTTCGTCCCTCGGGGCGGCAGCGGTCGCTCGCCCCGCCGCTAGGGAGATTCCGCGAGAGCCAGCGAAGGTTGGTGGACGGAGATTCCGCGACAGGCTCGGCGTGATGGTTCGGCGGCTGCCTTAGCGCGGACCGGACGCGAGCGGCACCAGAAGGGACGAACGATGACCGATCCTCGACGCCAGGGCAGGCGGGAGCGGCCCGGCACCGACCGCTGGTCGCGGGTGCAACTGATCGCGATCCTGGTCATCACCCTCGGCCTGATGCTGGCCGGCGTCCTCGTCCCCGTCCTCGGCGACGCCTTCCCCTTCGTCCCCGACGCGACCCCGATCCCGGCCGTCACCCCGCCCCGCTGAGCGACCCGGCGGCGACGGCGCAGGCCGCGCCGCTGACTCGATGGCCGGACAACGGCGGGAAGGCGGGCGATCAGCGGCCAGCGAGCCGGGCCACGAGCGGCGCCACGGCCTCCAGTTGCCGATCGGAGACGACGACGTAGGAGAAACCGAGCTCCTCCCGCCACCGCGCCAACTGCTCCGCGAGCCCCGCCACCGAGCCGATCAGCACCGACGGCATGTCGGCGACCTCCTCCGGTCCGATCCCGGCGCCGGCCCAGCCCCGCTCCCGGATCAACCGCTCGGTCGCCCCCCGCCGGTCGTCGGTCGGGATCAGCGTCGGCACCAGGCTGAGCTCGATCGCGGGGAAGCGAGCCCCGGCCCCGTCCCGCACCCAGCCGATCTGCTCGGCGACCCGCGGCGACCGCTTCGCCCGCGGATCGTCGACGACCACGCCGCTCCCAACGGCGCTGGTCAGGAGGCCGACGACGTCGGCCTCCCGCCCGGCGAGGGTCAGCATCCGCTTCGCGCCGGCGCCGATCAGCAGGGGCGGGTGGGGCCGCTGGACCGGCTTCGGGAACCCGTCGAGGCCGTCGATCCGATAGTGCTCGCCGGCGAACGAGCAGGGGCCGTCGCCCCACAGCCCCTTGAGGACGCGGATCGCCTCGGCCAGCCGGTCGATCCGGACTCCGGCCCGGTCGTGCGGGATGCCGGCGACCTCGTACTCGCGGCGCAGCCAGCCCGCCCCCAAACCGAGCTCGAACCGGCCCCCGGAGAGGACGTCGAGCGTCGCCGCCTCCTTCGCCAGCAGGACGGGGTGGCGGTAGTCGTTGTCGAGCACCAGCGTGCCGAGCCGCAACCGCGCGGTCAGCGCCGCCGCGGTCGCCAGCGCCGGCAGGGGCGCCAACTGGTCGCCGAAGAAGTCGGACACGAAATGGTCGCGGACCAGAAAGGTATCGTAGCCGAGCGCTTCCGCCCGCCGCACGCGCTCCCGCCACTCCGCGATCGGCCCGACCGTCTCGTTGATGACGCCGAAGCGGAACGGTTTGCTGGATGGCATCGGTTCCTCCGGTGGGATGGGCGGGTCAAGGGGACGAGGCGGCGTGGAGCGCGGGAGGCGGCAACGGGGACGCGCGGAGGCGGGGGCGGCGGGGTCCGGGTGACGCGATCCGGGGGGCGTCTTGCCGAGGCATCGAGGCGGCCGTCCCTCCCCCGACGTCCTTCCGAGCGCGGGGGGGACTCCTTCCTCGTTGGGTGAGATGGAGAGATCGGATTCCTCGTGCCCTCGGAATGATGAGGGGGGCTCGCGGGGAAGCGGGGAAGCGGGGAGGTGCGGTGGAGAGGACGGGAGGCCTCGTCCCTCTGCAATGAGGGCGAGGCTCGGCGTGGATGGTGGAATCGATCCACGCGACGGGGCGACGAGGTCGGCGACGGCGGCGGGCGAGCCGGCGGCGACGCGGCCCCGAACGGCCTGCCCCGGACGCCTCGCCGTCACGCCTCCCCGGCGGCTCGCCGCCTCGGCTCGGCCTCCCGCGCCAGCAGCGCCCGCTTCCGCGCCTCGCCCCAGCGGTAGCCGCCGAGGCCGCCGTCGCCGCGGACGACGCGGTGGCAGGGGACGGCGACCGCGACCGGGTTGGCGGCGCAGGCCCCGGCCACCGCCCGCGCCGCCCCCGGCCGCCCGATCCGGGCCGCGACCTCGGCGTAGCTGGCCGTCTCTCCGGCCGGGATCGCCCGCAGCGCCGCCCAGACGCGCTCCTGGAAGGCGGTGCCCCGGACGACGAGCGGAATCTCGCCCCGCCTGTCGGTGACGGCGGCGGCCGGCGCTTCGACCAGCGCGACGACCCGCTCGACCGTCTCGGCGAACGTCGGGTCCTCGACCAGCGCGGCCCGCGGGAAGCGCCGCCGCAGCGCGTCGCCCAGCTCCGCCCGCTCCCGCCCGCGCTCGACCAGATCGACGGCGCAGACCCCCCGCGCCGTCGCCGCGACCAGCACCGCGCCGAGCGACGAGCGGCCGACGCCCCAGCGGATCGTCTCCCCGGCGCCGCCGGCCCGGTAGGGCGCCGGCGGCCTCCCGAGCGCGGCGGCGTCCCCGCCGTAGAAGCGGCTGCCCGAGCCGTAGCCGGCGCCGTAGATCGCGCCGGTCACGCTCTCCCCCACGCTCAATCCCTCCCGCACCTGCTGCCGCCGCCGCGCCGCCGCGTAGCCCTTCGGGGTCAGTCCGACCGCCCGCCGGACGAGGCGGTGGAAGTGACTCGGGCTGAGGCCGACCGCCGCCGCCAGCTCGGCCAGCGACGGCGGCCGCTCCGCCTCGTCGATCCGGCGGCAGGCGGCGGCGACGGCCGCCGCGGCTCGCGTCTCGGCCGTGGCCGTCTCGGGGCGGCACCGCTTGCAGGGCCGGAACCCGGCCCGCTCGGCTTCGGTCCGGTCGGCGAAGAAGGCGACGTGCTCCCGCCGCGGCAGCCGGGAGGCGCAGCCCGGCCGGCAGTAGATGCCGGTCGTCCGCACGCCGTAAAGGAAGGAGTCGGCGGCGCTCCGGTCGCGATTGACGACCACGACCCAGCGCCGCTCGTCGCTGGCGAACGGAGTGGGGATAACGCTTGCCGCGGTTGTGGATGTCGTCGCGGTCATTGAGTCGCTCATGATAGTTCCTCGCCCGTGGGGCAGCCGATCCTCGATGTCATAGCCGTCGGCGGCGGGCGCGGGCGCTCGTGCCGACTGATCCGGGCTTGCCCGATCCCGGAGCAGGGCGAACGGTCGCCCGTCGATCGCCGCCATTCCGAGCCCAATCGCGGCCATGCCGGCGAAGACTCTCCCGTCCAGCCGCTCCCCCAGGATCAGTGTCCCGAGCAGCAGGGCGCTAACCGGAATCAGCAGAGTCACCAGCAGCAGGTTCGTCGCCCCGGCCGCGGCCAGCAGCCGGAAGTAGATGATATAGGCGACGGCCGTGCTCAGCAGCGCCAGCCCGAGGAGTGCGCCCCAGGTGGCCGTGGCGGGTGGGGCGAGGCGCCACGGTCGATCGGCGAGCAGCGCCAGCGGCAGCATCATCGCCGTCGTCGCCGTTACCTGGCCGGTGGCGGTGACCAGTGATGGCAACCCCCGGAAGCGGCGGCCGAACACGCCTGCGAAGGCGTAGGAGAGGGCCGCGCCGAGCACCGCGATCTCCGCCACAACCTGCGCACCCACCCCTCGCAACAGCTCCGGCCCGATCATGATCGCTACCCCGACCACTCCGCAGCAGACACCGAGTAGGCGATTGATTGAGAGCCGCTCGTCTCGCGTCAGGAGGTGGGCGACGATAACGGCGAAGAGGGGCGTCGTTGCGTTCAGGATCGCCGCCAAGCCGCTGGCGATCCGAGTCTGACCCCAAAAGATCAGGCTGAACGGAATCAGGTTGTTTAGCACTCCCATCGCCAGGAACGCGGCCCAGAGGCGGGGGGAGCGGGGCATCCGACCGCCAGTGAGGAGGACCAGAGCATTCAGCGCGACGGCCGCCAGTCCGACCCGCCCGAGGACGACGGTGAGCGGCGACAACTCCCGCAGCGCCACCTTGGAGAAGAAAAAAGAGCCCCCCCAAAGCGCCGAGAGCGTCACCAGCAGCGCCCACTCCGTCGGACCCATGGTCCGCTTCATTCCCACCTCCCGCCGCGCCGCTCGCCACGCCGCTTCTCGCATCCCGCCGCCATTGAGCCCCATCTTGGGACCCCTTACCCTCCGCCACCATCCGATTCTTGCTCCCCAATCCCGATGATCTGGTGGCCGGCTCACGCCTGCCCCCTGCCCACTGCCGCCGAGCGGCGCCTTGGTACGCTGCTTGCTCGCCGCGGCGCTATGAGAGCGATCGGCCAACTGCGGCAGTGGCGGCGCGAGGTGTGGGTGATGGCCCGCACCGTCCGCAACTGGCCGGTGCTGGTCCGCCACTACTACCGCTGGTGGGTGCCGCGGTCGCCGGCGACGGTCGTCTACCGGCTGTGCTCGGGGCCGCGGCTGGCGGTCGATTCGGGGCCGATGGACGCGGCGGTGGTCAAGGAAATCTGGGGCGACCGCGCCTACGAGGTGGAACCCGGCTTCGCCCCCCGGCCGGGGTGGGTGGTGCTCGACCTGGGGGCGCACAAGGGGACGTTCGCGGTCCTGGCGGCGCTGGCCGGGGCGGAGGTGACGGCGGTCGAGCCGGAGGCGCGCAACCTGGAGCTGCTGCGCCGCAACCTGGCGGCGAATGGGGTCGAGCGGGTGCGGGTCTGCCCGGCGGCGGTCGCGGCGGTCGCGGCGGTCGCGGCCGAGGGCGGTGAAGGGTGGCTGCTGCGGCGCAACTCGTGGAGCCACGGGCTGGAGCCGTTCCCGGACGACCCGCCGGTGGTGCCGCGGGAGCGGGTGCCGCTGGTCGGGTTCGGGGAGCTGGTGGCGGGCGCCGGGCCGGGGGTCGATCTCGTCAAGATGGACGCCGAGGGGGCGGAGTGGGGTGTGCTGCGGGCGGCGTCGGCCGAGACGCTGGGCCGGGTCCGGCGGATCGTGCTCGAGTACCACCCGGTCGGCGGGTTGGGCGCCGAGGAGGTGGGGGCCGAGCTGGCGCGGCTGCTCGAAGGCCACGGGTTCCGCTGCCGCACCGTCTGGTACAACCTGATCTTCGCGACGCGGGAAGCGGACGGCAGGAGTCAGGAGTCAGGAGTCAGGAGTTGGTGGTCGTGCGGAGGATGAACGAGCGCTTAGGTTTCCCTGGGTTGGCCCTGACGCCTTGGGCGCCGTTCGGGGGAGGGTTTCGACGTCGCTCCCGCCGTAGTGGGATGTGAGACAGGGTTCCGCGTTCGATAGGACCATAGGTCAGGCGGGGCCGGTCTGGGTGGCGGCTCGGTCCGGCTGAGGGCGTTGGAGGCGGGGGATGGACCGGGGCCGGTATCTGGTCCGCCTGACGCGGCTGGCGCGCGCGGTGGAGGCGGTGCGGCTGTTCCAGAACTGGCCGGTGGCGCTCCGTGGTCGGAGGGTGGCGCGGGGTCTGCCGGGCTCGATCCCGTACCGGCTGCGGGGAGGGCCGTGCTTCGTGCTGGAGCCGGGGCGGGCCGACCACGACGTGCTGGTCGAGGTCTGGGGGCACCGCATCTACAAGGCGGTGCCGGGGTTCGGGGTGGAGCCGGGTTGG
>JBBSNJ010000142.1:0-7013 GCA_038232775.1 Thermomicrobiales bacterium | reverse complement strand
GAGGAGGCGGAAGGCGTCCGCGGGATCGCCGGCGGTGGCGCGGGAGCGGGCTTCGGCGGCGAGACGAGCGGTCTCGTCTGCGGGAGCCGGGAAGGGGCGGGCGGGCGGCGAAGAGATCGGGGAGCGGATCGGGTAGGGGGTGGGCGAGGCCGGGGGAGACTGGGAGGTCGTGCAGCCGGCGGCGCCCGCGATGGCGAGGAGGGCGGCGAGGAGGACGGCTGGGGAGCCTGGGCGGGAGCGCTCGGGCGGGCGGCCGAGGTCGAGCCGGGGCGGGGGACCGATGCGCATGGCGGGATTGTGGAGAAGTCGGTGGCGGCGAGCAAGGCGGCGGAGCAGTCCTCGGGGGAGTTCTCGGGTTTGGGTGGCTTCCTGGCTTGGCCGGGAAGAGGGTGAGCCTGGCGCAGAGAGGTGAACTGATCGCACGACCAAGGGCGGCGGCTCGCGGGGCCACCAGGGGGCGTCAGTGGATCGTGGAAGATCGACAAGGAACCATGGCCCGCGCCGCCGCGACGTGGTTCGCCTGGCTCTGGTACGAGTCTTCGATTAGTGGTGATGGCGAGGCGCGCCACCCTGCCAGCTCCGCTCCGGGCAGGCATCCCGACCCCCACTCCCGCCGCGGCGGGGGTAGGGGAGCCGAGACTTCACTCTAGATCCGATGGGGCGGGGGAGGAAAGGAGACGGGAGCGGGAACCACCAACGCGCCCGCGCGGGAAAGATGCGGAGCGCCGGCGGAGCGCGGTTGCTGACGGCCACCCGCCCTGCGATCGTTCGTTTGGAGGCACCAATCCGTCCACTCGGGACGGGATCGGGGAGCAGATGGGGGGCGGGGGGTGGTCGCGGCCGCGCCTGACCGTTCCGGCCGCGGGCCTAAGTGGTGAGCGCCGCCGGACGCTGCTCTGGATGTGCGCGTTGATCGGGGTCAATCAGCTCGGGTTCGGCGCGATCGTGCCGGTGACGCCCCTCTACGCCCGCAGCTTCGGGGTCTCGGCGGCGGCGATCGGGGTCACGATCGCGGTCTACGGTTTGGCCCGCTTCGTGGTCAACCTGCCGGCGGGGCGGGTGGCCGACCGCGTCGGACGGCGGCCGGTGTTGGCCCTTGGGGGGCTGGTGACCGCGGTCGGGAACGCGGGCTGCGCCCTGGCGCCGAACTACGAAGCATTCCTGGTGGCGCGTTTCGTGGCCGGGGCCGGGGCGGCGATGGTCCTGACGGGGGGGCAGGCGGTCTTGGCCGACATCTCGGAGACGGCGAACCGGGGGCGGGTGATGGCCCTCTACCAGGGGGTCTTCCTGTTCGCGGTGGGGGCCGGCCAACTGCCGGGGGGGCTGCTGGCGAGCAACCTCGGACTGCCGGCGCCGTTCTTGGCCAACGCCGGTCTGTCGGCCGCCGTCTCCCTGCTGGCCTGGTTCCGGGTGCCGGAGACGGTCGGCCTGCGGCCGAGCCGGGGCACGCCGGGTGGGGCACCGGCGCTCACGGTCGGGGGGCAGTTGCGGCTGCTGCGGAGCGTGCCGGGGTTCGCCCTGATCGGGCTGGTCAGCTTCACCGTCTTCTTCGCCCGCACCGGGGCGCTCTTCAACGTGATTCCGGTACTGGGGGAGGCACGGCTCGGGCTCGGCCCGACGCGGATCGCGTTCGGGCTGAGCTTGATCAGCGTCGTCGGGCTCGCGCTTGCCTATCCATCCGGGGCGCTCGTCGACCGGTTCGGGCGGAAGGCGGTGATCGTGCCGTCGACGTTGCTCGGGGGGGCGGCGATGCTCCTGTTCGCGTGGGTCGGGAGCTGGCCGGGGTTCCTCGTCGCCTGCTTCCTCTGGGCGGCGGCGACCGGCATCGCCGGGGCGGCTCCGGCCGCCTACGCCGCGGACGTGGCGCCGCCTGGTGCCACCGCCTCGGCGCTCGGCACCTACCGGATGGTCTCGGACTTCGGCTACGTGGCCGGACCGCTGACGCTCGGGGCGCTGGCCGATCTCGTCTCGACCGTCGCCGCGCTCGTCTTCACCGCGGTCCTGACGATCGGGGCCGGGATCGCGTTCGCGCTGCGGGCACCGGAGACGCTGCCGCCGCGGCGTCCAACCGCGCCCTTGCTGCCGGTCGCGACCGAACCCGAGGTGGCCGAGTTGCCGAGCGCTCCCCGTGGATAGAGTGCGGGTGGGGTCGGTCCAGACTTGGGCAGTCTGCCCAAGCCAGCGAGTTGCGCCCCGGAACGGCGACCCGTATAGTGCGCCCTTCCGCCGGGCGCTGGAAACGTGTTCGCGCGCATCCTTCGACCGTCACTCGCGTTGATCGCCCGCTCCGGGGCTTCCATCGGGTGAGACCGGGAGCGGGGTAGGACGGAATTCTCCCATGCACGATCACGACCCCCGTTTCGCCCGCCTCGCCGCCGAGGTGCGCGGCGGCCGGCTTTCCCGGCGGCAGGTGCTCGAAACCGGTCTCCGGTTGGGGCTCGCCAGTCCAGTCATCCTCGGTCTGATCGAGGCCGCGCCTGCCTCGGCGGCACCGAGCCGGGTCGCCGCCGCGACGCGGCCGGCAGCGCAAGACGGGGAAGGCTCGGGCACCTTCACCCTCCTGATCTCGGGGGGGACCGAGGACATTGATCCGCACTACTCCTATGCGACCCTCTCCTCGACCGTCGCTCTGGCGGTCTATGAGATGCTGATCCGCCTGCGGGGGGAGAGCACCGACGACTACGAGCCGATGCTGGCGGAGTCGTGGGAGGCGAGCGAGGATCAGACGACGTACACCTTCACGCTCGCCCCGGACGTGCAGTTCCAAGATGGGACGCCGTGCGACGCGGAGGCGGTCAAGGCGTCGTACACGCGATGGATCGAGCTCGAGGGCTCGCCGGTCAACGTCATCACCCGCTTCGTGGCGAGCCCCGACCAAATGGTGGTGGTCGACCCGAGGACTATCCGGTTCGACCTCGGCGAGGCACAGCCCCTCTTTCTACCGGCGATGGCGTCGCAGTACGGCCCGTCGGTGATCAGCCCGACCGCGCTGCGAGAGAACGCGACCGAAGAGGATCCCTTCGCCCACGATTGGGCGCAGGCGAACGCGGTCGGCTCCGGTCCCTACGAGCTCGTCTCCAATTCGCTGAGCGAAGGATTGGTGCTCCGCCGCTTCGAGGAGTTCCACCGCGGCTGGGAGGGGAATCATTTCGACGAGGTCATCTTCCGGGTCGTGCCCGAGAACGGGACTCGGCGCCAACTGCTCGAGCAGGGGCAGGCGGACGCCGCCGCCTACAATCTGACGGTCGACGACGTGGCGGCGCTGCGAGACAACCCGGACCTGAACGTGGTCGAGTACAACTCGACCGCTGTCACCTGGGCGATCATGAACGTGCCCCGGCTGAAGACCGTGGAGGCACGGCAAGGCTTCTCCTACGCTTTCCCCTACGATCAGGTGGTCGACGACGTCTTCAAGGGGCTGCTCAAGCGCGCGGGTCCGGTCGCCGAGAGCGTCCGCGGCTTCGATCCAGAGGTCTTCCTGTATTCGACCGATCTGACCCGGGCCAAGGAATTGATTCTGGCCGGGGGCTTCGCGGAGGGGGACACGTTCGAGTACATGGTCGATGCCAACGACGAGCGGGAGTCGACGGTCGCCCAACTCTTCCAGGCGAACGTCGCCGAGATGGGCTTCAATCTCGATCTGATCGCGGTCGATCTCGCCACGCTGGAGTCGACCATCTTCGGCAACGCGCCGGTCGAGGAGCGCCCCCACTTCATGGGCGGCTGGGGTTGGTGGCCCGACTACAACGACCCGTGGAACCAACTTTGGCCGAACTTCACGGAAGAGAACATCGGCGGCGGCGGCGGCAACGGCGGCGGCTACGTCAATGCCCGCTTCGAGGAGATCATGGCCGAGGCGGCGGTCTACAAGGACGAGGCGCGCCTGGTCGAGTTGATGCTGGAGGCGCAGCGGATCTTGACCGAGCTGGATCCGCCGTGCATCTACTACGGGCAGCAGATCCGCTACACGATCCTGGGCAAGGACATCCAGGGGTACGTGGCGAACCCGCTCTATCTGGATGGGTTCTCCTTCTACGATCTCTCGCGGGCCGATTCCTGAGCGGCGACGTGGTCGACGAGAGGGGGCGCTGATGCCGCGCTGCGGGCGCCCCCTCGGTGAGGGGAGGAGTGGGCGATGCTGACGCGGCTCGTGGTCCGTCGCCTCATCTTTCTCGTCTTCGTCCTCTTCGGGCTGTCGCTGGTGACCTTCAGCCTGTCGCGGGTGATCCCCGGCGATCCGGCGCGGCTGGCTCTTGGGCCGCGGGCGGGCGCCAGCGCGGTCGAGAAGTACCGCGAACGACTCGGTCTGAACGATCCGCTGCCGGCCCAGTACGTGGGGTACGTCCGCAACTTGGCCCGGCTCGACCTCGGGGAGTCGACGACGTCCCGGCGGCCGGTGAGGGAGGACCTGAAGCGTTACCTGCCGGCGACGATCGAGCTCGGCTTCTATGCCTTTCTGCTGTCGACGCTGATCGGCGTCCCGCTCGGGGTGGTTTCGGCGGTGCAGCGGGAGAAGTGGCCCGATCACTTGGCCCGCTTCGTCTCGATCAGCGGTTTGGCGTTGCCGGTCTTCTGGCTGGCGATCATGGCCCAGTTCATCTTCTTCGGCAAACTCGGTTGGCTGCCGGACGGGCAACGGCTGCCGATCAGCGACGACCCGCCGCCGACGGTGACGACGCTCTACACGGTGGATGCCTTGCTGGCCAGCGACTGGTCGTTGGCCGGGACCGCGTTCCGGCATCTGCTGCTGCCGGTGGTGGTGCTGGCCTACGGCTCGCTGGCGGTGATCACGCGGATGGTGCGGGGGGGGATGCTCGAAGTGCTCAACCAGGACTACATCCGGACGGCGCGGGCGAAGGGGTTGATCTCGCGCCGGGTGATCCTCGGCCACGCCCTGAAGAACGCGCTGCTGCCGACCGTGACCTCGCTGGGATTGCAGGTCGGGCTGCTGCTGTCGGGCGCGTTCCTGGTCGAGATCGTCTTCTCCTGGCCGGGAATCGGGCGGTACGCCGTCGAGGCGATCCAGCGGCTCGACTACAACGCGACGATGGCGACGACCCTGCTGATCGCGCTGATCTTCGTGCTGATGAACTTGGTGGTCGACATCCTCTACCTGTTCCTCGATCCGCGGATCAGCTTCGCATGAGTGCCGAGTCTGCTCCCAGCCCGGCGCTCGGCTCCGCCGCGACTGCTCCGCCGACGGCGACGACGAACCCCGATGAGGACGGGGCGGCGACGTTGGCGGGAGCCGGACGCCGCGAAGGGAGCCAAGTGCGGCGGAACCTGCACCGCTTCCTGATCGGCAACCGGCTGAATCTGCTCGGCGTCCTGATCGTGCTGCTCTTCGTCTTCCTGGCGCTTTTCGGCGAGGTGCTGGCTCCGTACGACCCGTATCAGCAGGACATCACCGGCTCGAAGCTGCTGGCGCCGTCGCTGGCGCACCCGATGGGGACCGACGAGCTCGGGCGCGACGTGCTGAGCCGGGTGATGGCGGGGACGACGGTCAGTCTCCAGGTGGCACTGGTGGTGCTCGGGTTCGCGGTCACGTTCGGGACGCTGGTCGGGGCGATCTCGGGGTACTTCGGCGGCATCGTCGATGAGATCTTGATGCGCGTGACCGACATGTTCCTGGCGTTCCCGGCCCTGATCTTGGCGATCGCGATCGCCGCCTCCTTGGGACGGGAGCTGAAGTACACGATGGTGGCGCTATCGACGGTGTTCTGGCCGTGGTACGCGCGGCTGGTGCGCGCCCAGGTGCTCTCGATCAAGGAGCGGGACTTCGTCGCCGCCGGGCACAGCTTGGGGATGACCGGGCGGCGGCTGCTGCTGCGGCACATCCTGCCGAACGCGGTCTCGGTCGTCATCATCCAACTGACGCTCGATGTCGGCTACGCGATCCTGGCGACGTCGTCCCTGTCGTTCATCGGCCTCGGCGCCCAGCCGCCGTCGCCGGAGTGGGGGACGATGATCACGACCGCGCGCAACTACTTCCGGGAGGCGTGGTGGTACACGACCTTCCCGGGCATCGCGCTGACCTTGACGGTCTTCGCCTTCAACGTGCTCGGCGATGGGTTGCAGGACGCGCTCGATCCCCGCTCCGGGCAGCGGTGAAACGAGGCAGGGGTGTGGGCGGGTCGGCCGCTGTTTCGCCCTCACCCCCGACTCCCTCTTCCGTGCACGGGACAGCGGTATGGGGGTTGGGGGTGCGGGCTGCGTCCCGAGAAGCGGCGGCGACCACTCGGACTCCGTATCTAGAATCTGGCGTCTGACGCCTGGCGTCTGGCGTCTGGCGTCTGGCGTCTGGATGAGGGTGCCGGGCAGGTAGCGCGTGGCGCGATCGCCGTCGACCCCCCGCCCGGCCCGAAAGGGACCGGGCTGAGCCGACGAAGCCCCGTGAACGGGGCTCTTCCCGCGGCGATCGCCTCCCTCGCTGGGCGTAGCCGGCTTGAGCCGGGTTCGTCGCTTCAGCCCGGCCCCTTTAGGGTCGGGCGACAGGGGGCGGCGATCGCCTACCTCAGACGGAACCCAGATGACCGCTTTGGTTGGCCGGAGAGCGGCCCTCACCCCGGCCTCCTTCCCCCTCTCAAATGTACGAGCGCGGGGGACTCGTCTCCTCGCCGAGAGCGGGAGTATTCAACCCTTTTCATACGGAATCCAGGTGAACACGTCGCATTCCCGCTGCGGCGGCCCTCACCCCCGGCCCCCTTGCCCCGGTCCCGTGCGCGGGAGAGGGGAGCGTGGTCGCGGACCGCCGGGGCAACACCCACGATCCACCCGAAGTTTGTATTAGTCGTACCACCCAAAGGCCGCAGTAGCGCTCCCCGTCCCACTCGGATGAAACGGAACGTTGGGGCGCTGCCCTGCACCGGAGGATTGATCCTGACGCTCACAGAGAGAGACGGGGGGGGGGGGGGCGCCCCCCCCCCCGGGCCCTCGAGGGCAGGACCCCACCAAAGGGCCGAACCGGGGGGCCACTGGGGGGCCCGCCCCGCACAGGGGCGGGGGGTTTGTGG
>JBBSNJ010000141.1:0-7027 GCA_038232775.1 Thermomicrobiales bacterium | reverse complement strand
TACCAGGGATCGGTAGTAGAACGACCCAATCGATCCAGCAGCTGGGGCTACAGTTCCCCGAGGGACATCAGGTTCAGATGGGTCATGGGTTCCTCCAGATCGGAGCCATGGTCCAGCCCCGGCCCGGGTCAGATTCGCCTTCCGGCCCTTTTTACTTCCTCGACTTCGACGCATATCAGGAATTTCCGCGTCACGATCCGCTGCCAATGGAGACAGACGCCATCTCCCAGCGGGTAGAGAGCTACCACGACACCATCTCCGATCTGTTTCGCTGGTCCATTACCGAGCAGTACGCATCAACCTTGGGGATGCGAGGTGACAATGGTCGCTGAGCGTGTATGGGGAGTAGAGCGACGTACGACGCTCCCGGGAGCCATCCCACTTCGGCCGACGTACGAACTGCCGCCCCTGCAGACGCTTGGCGGTGAAAACGTTCTCGCCAACTCGGGCGAACGAACTGGGCAGACTGAAGAGTTACGAACCCGTTTCCTCGGACATACCGAGCTTTCGGTGGTCGATCTATCAGAAGCAGCTAGGCTAGCCAGTACCCTACTCGTCAGATCGCTGGCCGAGGCACTTGCGAACTCTACCCGCGGAGCAACTCGGCTATTCGAGGGTGAGGCAGCTCTCGCCCACTACCTGTCCGCATGGGGGGCCCAGATCGGGCGGCATTTCGCTCAAGGCGGATCTCTTGCAGAGATGCTTGAGCACGCACTGGCAACCGCCCTGGCAGGCGAAGTCGATGTCGACCCCATCCATGAGGCGCTCGTTTGGATCGAGCAGGCGACCAACCTGCCCCAAGCGCGACTCGCTGCCACGCTCCGGGTCAGCCGGCAGACCATTCACAACTGGCGCCGTGGTAGCGCGATCGCGGACGAGAACCGGAGACATCTCCTCGCCGTCCAGGACGTGCTGCGTCGGGCTTCCGCACGGTACCCCACTACTATTCAGCTCCTGGCCTGGCTTGACACGCCGCGCGGTGCAGATAGTCGTACGCCCGCGGACCTCTTGGCAACGGGGGAGGTAGACCGAGCTAGGCTGCTCGCCCTGTCGACTCCGTCGCCCGGCGTTCGTCCTCAAGCCCCACGTACGGTGCCCGGTGGGTGGAAGGGTGGGGCAGAACGCTACCAGGAGCCGCTCCGCCCCGATCACGACGACCTTGACATCGGGCACTTCGAGGAAGACGCCGACGAGTTGGTGCCATCGGAAGGTTCGGCCGAGTGAGTGAGCCATCCCTTCCAGCATCGGTTGTTCTGGGGGCCGAACTGATCCGGAGGGGATGGCGACAGGGGACGCTATTCGACGCTCCCTGGTCGCGCTTCCGATGGAGTAGGGAGCCTGTCGACCCCAGCGGTGATGGCAATACGCAAGGAGGGGAACGCCGGATCAAAGGGGACGAAGAACTCATCTTGGTGTCACAAGACTGTGACATTCGAGCGGCACCGTACAAGGAAAAGTACGTTGAGGCGCTGGTGTGCAAAGCAGACCAGCGCCTCGCTCCCCGGGTAGGACCGAACAGCGCAAGTTGGTTCGTCGTCGATAGCCGGCGTGGGCTCATCGCCGTCGCCGCCCACCGCATCGTGGTGGAGAAGGCAGCACTTCTCCCCTTGGAACCTCGTCCTTGGTCGGGCACATCCGAGCGTCTCGGGCACTTCACTCGATGGTTGGGCAAACGCTACGATCGTCCAGCCATTCCGGACGAGTTGTATGAAATCTTTCAGCGGCCGGTGGAGGCGCTGCTCAACAACCTCAGGACAGAGGCACCAGAGATTGGGTCGGCATTCACGAGGTCGGTGCATGAGCTTCGAGTAAGCATGCCAACGCGGCAGGAACCGCCCTTCGACGTCGAGTTGACGTTCTTGGTTTGTGGTGATGGTGTGACGATCGAGGAAAGTGACGCGATTGATCGAGTGGCGGAGGTTATCAGAAACGGATTGACATCCCGGGAGGTAGACCTGAGAGAAATTCTGATAAGGACGGAAGACGAGCTTAGCATGCAACAATACTTCAATAGCAGGCCACTCTTCCTCGAAGGCTTGACCTACGAAGGAGATGACATCATTGGAGCGGAGCCTAAAGGAAGAATTTGACAGCCTTCGGATTCGACCGTGCCACCGCAAATGGTGAGCGCACCCAAGCGGAAGAAGGCGGCGCACTGCCTACACCGCCGTCGAGCGCCTTCTCGATAACCTCCACCCCTCCGAAGGCATCGCCAGGCAAAGGGAGTCGAACCTCAATTGGGCGGAGGAGAGTCGAGAGCTACGGCCCCGCAGCCGACATTACCGAACGGCTCTGCTCAGGAAGGACCGACGCCACGATCGACCTACCCGCTCGTGAGCCCCCGTCGCCTACCAGTGCATCGTCTCTGTATGCTTCGAGCGCGGCGGCGGCCGCGTTCGCTTCGCCGACATCGGCCAGGCCAATGTCGCTCCGGGTCGCCTCTTCCCGGACGCTGGCCGCAGCTCCAATTGGCCGGATCTCCAGCACGAAAACCTCCAACTCTGCGTCCCATCTCCCACCGGCGAGATCGAGATCCCGTGGGACGTGATCCGGGTCCACAGCGACCCAGCCGTCGACGCCTACTGGGGGCAAATCGCCCGCCCACGCCCGCCTGCCCCCGCACCAGCCGGCGGCACCTGACGGCCGAGCCGCGCGGCCGGTCCCGACGCGGCTCCGCCCGAGGTTTCCCGGACGTGTCGGCGAATCGAGGCGCCGCTCCTTGCACCCCCCACCCCTCGGCGCGGTATCTTGGTCGCCGACGATCGGCGGCCGGCCGACGCCGTCGGGCCGCCACAGCCAGAGGTTCCTCCGATTGCCGCTCCGACCCCACCCCGCTCCGTGCCCCCGAGGCGACCGCCGCCCCCCGTCCGGGATCGGCCGATGACGGCGGTCCCCGCGCCCGATCACGTCTCGGCGGACGCTCGGGACGCCGGATGGCGGCGCTTCGCCCCCCGGATGCTCGTCGGCGCCCTCCTCGCCGTCGTCGTCCTCTCCAGCCTGACCCTCTTCGGCGACGCCCGCCAGCTCGCCGCCACCCTGGGCGGCTTCGAGTGGTGGCTGGTCGGCCCGATCCTGGCCCTGACCTTGGCCAACTACGCGCTCCGCTTCGTCAAGTGGGAGCTCTACCTGCGCCGCCTGGCCGTCCCCCCGATCGGGCTCGGCACCAGCCTCCTCGTCTTCCTCGCCGGCTTCAGCATGTCGCTCACGCCCGGCAAGGTGGGAGAGCTGGTCAAGGCCTTCTACCTCCGCCGCCTGACCGGCGAGCCGGTCGGCCGGATGGGGGCGATCATCGCCGCCGAGCGCCTCACCGACGGGCTGGCGATGCTCGTCCTCGCCGGGCTCGGCCTGACCCAGTTCGCCTACGGCCGCCCCTTCCTCGCCGCCGCCCTGCTCGGCCTGCTCGCCCTGCTCGCCCTCCTCCGCCGGCCGGCGTTCCTGGCCGCGCTCCTGGCCCGGCTCGAAGGCTGGCCGCTGGTCGGCCCCGGCGTCGAGCACGCGGTCGCCTTCGTCCACGCCGCCGACGCCCTGCTCGGGCCGCGCATCCTGCTCAGTGCGGTCGGACTCGGCGCCGTCTCCTGGGCCGGCGAGTGCCTCGCCTTCTTCCTCGTCCTGGTCGGGCTCGGGCTCGACCCCTCGTTCGGCCTCCTCCTGGTCGCCACCTTCGTCCTCGCCGTCTCCTCGATCGTCGGCGGCGCCTCGATGCTGCCCGGCGGCCTCGGCGTCGCCGACGCCAGCATGGCCGGGATGTTGCTCGTGCTCCTGCCGGACGACGCCGTCTCCCGCAGCACCGCCGTCGCCGCCACCCTGCTGATCCGCTTCGCCACCCTCTGGTTCGCCGTCATCATCGGGGCGGTCGCGCTCGCCCTCCTCCAGCGGCGCCTCCCCCCCGCCCCCGTCCGCCACGCCGCCGCCGCCGCCGGCCCCGGTCTCGCGAGCGAGTTGCCGTGATCACCAACGACGCCACCCCAGCCCCGGCCGACCCCACACCGCACGGCTCCCCCGCTCCCGGCACCCAGGAGCGAGAGCCGGGGGACGGGCCTGACCAGAGCCGCAGGGATGAGGGCCGGCACCACGACCGCGATCGGCCGGCCGCCCCCCTCACCGTCCTCGTCACCGGCGGCGCCGGCTTCCTCGGCATCAACCTGATCCGCTACCTGCTCGACCGCGGCCACGCCGCCGTCTCCCTCGACATCGCCCCCTTCGACTACCCGGAGCGCGACCGGATCACCGTCGTCGACGGCGACGTCCGCGACGCCGCCGCCGTCGCCCGCGCCCTGGAAGGGGTCGACGCCGTCGTCCACGCCGCCGCCGCCCTCCCCCTCTACCCCCCCAATGAGATCTACACCACCGACGTCGAGGGGACCCGCACCGTCCTCGAGGCCGCCCGCCGCCGCGGCCTGCCCCGCGTCGTCCACATCTCCTCGACCGCCGTCTACGGCATCCCCGACCACCACCCCCTGACCGAGGACGACCGCCTCGACGGCGTCGGCCCCTACGGCCAGGCCAAGATCCAGGCCGAGATGATCGCCCTCGACTACCGGGCCAAGGGGCTCGTCGTCCCGATCATCCGCCCCAAGTCGTTCGTCGGTCCGGAGCGTCTGGGGGTCTTCGCCCTCCTCTACGACTGGGCGCTCGACGGCCGCAACTTCCCGCTGCTCGGCAACGGCCGCAACCGCTACCAGTTCCTCGACGTCGAAGACCTCTGCGCCGCGATCCTCCTCTGCCTGACGCTGCCCGCCGAGCGCGCCAACGACACGTTCAACGTCGGCGCCGCCGAGTTCGGCACGATGCGGCAGGACTACCAGGCCGTCCTCGACCAAGCGGGCTTCGGCAAAAGGGTGATCTCCGTCCCGGCCGCGCCGGCGGTCTGGGCCTTGCGCGGGCTGGAGCGGCTCGGGGTCTCCCCGCTCTACAAGTGGGTCTACGAGACCGCCGCCAAGGACTCCTTCGTCGCCATCGACAAGGCCCGCCAACGGCTCGGCTGGGAACCTCGCCACTCGAACCAGGACGCCCTCCTCCGCAACCTGGCCTGGTACACGGAGCACCGCGAGCGCTTCGCCGCCGAGTCGGGCATCAGCCACCGCGTCCCCTGGAAGCAAGGGGCGCTCGGCCTGCTCAAGCGCCTCTTCTAGCCGATGGCAAACTTTGCCCGTGCCGGTCGCCGGGACGACCCCAACCCTCGGCCGCGACGCGGTGTCGCCGGACCGGCCCCGGCCCCGGCCCCCCAGCGGGCGGCCGCCCCGCTCGGAGCCGGCCGGCCGCCGGTCGCGCCCAGGCGGAACCGACGATGAGAGACACCCCCCGCCGCTCCCTCGCCGCGCCCTCGGGGCTCGCCCGCCCGCTCAACCTCCCCGCCCTCCTGCGCGCGCTCCGCCCGCTGCAGTGGACCAAGAACGCCGTCGTCCTCGCCGCCCTCGTCTTCAGCGGCGAGCTGTTCGACGCCGGGCCGCTGGCCCGCGCCCTGGCCGCGGCCCTCGTCGTCTGCGCCGTCAGCAGCGCCGTCTACCTGCTCAACGACTTGCGCGACGTGGCCGCCGACCGCGTCCACCCCAAGAAGCGGCTCCGGCCGATCGCGGCCGGGCTGGTGACGCCCCTCCAGGCCGGGGTGAGCGCCGGGATCCTGGTCGCGGCCGGCGGCGCCGCCGCCTGGGCAGTGCGGCCCCCCTTCCTGGCCGCCGTCCTCGCCTACCTGGCGCTGATGATCGCCTACTCCTTCGGGTTGAAGCGGGTCGTCTTCCTCGACGTCTTCGCGATCGCCACCGGCTTCGTCCTGCGGGCGGTCGGGGGAGCGCTCGCGATCGGGGTCCCGATCTCCCCCTGGCTCTACGTCTGCACGATGCTGCTGGCGCTCTTGATCGGCTTCGGCAAGCGGCGGCACGAGCTGACGACGCTGGAGGCCGAAGCCGGCCGCCATCGGACCAACCTCGAGGACTACTCCGTCCCCCTCCTCGACCAGATCATCGGCATCGTCGCCGCCTCGACGGTGATGGCCTATTCCCTCTACACCTTCGACGCGCCGAATCTGCCCGCCGGCCAAGCGATGATGCTGACGATCCCGTTCGTCGTCTACGCCATCTTCCGTTACCTCTACCTGATCCAGCGCCGCAACCTCGGCGGCGCCCCCGAACTGCTCCTCTTCAGCGACCTCCCCCTCCTCGGCGGCATCGCCGGCTGGGGGATCGTCAGCGTCGCGATCCTCTACCTGGCGCCAGCCTGACCGCCGCCGCGGGCGGCTACGGCTGAAACGGAATCCGGATGAAACGTGGATGGTCCCCCGGCGGTCCGCGACCAAGCTCCCCTCTCCCGCGCACCGGGAGAGGGGCCGGGGGTAAGGGCCGGCCGCCGCCGCGGAAATCCGAAGTGTTCTCCCGGATGCCGTATCACACAGTGGATCGGGAACCGGTACGCGCGGCATCCCACGAGGTCGTGGGCTCGGATTGCCCGTGGCGAGCGCGCCTCTTCTCGACCGCCTGCGTCCGCTGCCTTCCTCGCTGACCGACCTCGTCGGCCGAGAACGCGAGGTGGTGGCGGCCTGCTCCCTGATCAGCCAGCAGCGGGTGCGCCTCCTCACCTTGACCGGTCCAGGGGGGGTTGGCAAGACGAGGCTCGCCCTCCGGGTCGCCGAAGTGCTCAGGACGGACTTCGCCGGCGGGGTGTGCTTCGTCCCCATCGCGGCGGTGCGCGACCCGGATCTGGTCCTGCCGGCCGTGGCCCAGGCGATGGGGCTCCGGGACGAGGGGGATCGCGACCTCGCCGACCGCCTCGACGACACGATTCGGGATCGCGACCTGCTGCTGGTGCTCGACAACCTCGAGCAGGTGGCCGCCGCCGCCCTCAGCATTGCCGATCTCCTCGCCGTCCACCCCGGCCTGTCCGTCGTCGCCACCAGTCGCGTGCCGCTGAGAATCCGGGGCGAACACGTGCTGCCGGTACCGCCGCTCGCGATCCCCGACCCCGCCCGCCTGCCGCCCGCCGCCGAACTCGCCCAGATCGACGCGGTCGCCTTGTTCCTCCAGCGAGCGGCGGC
>JBBSNJ010000140.1:0-7031 GCA_038232775.1 Thermomicrobiales bacterium | reverse complement strand
TCCGGACGCGCCGGCGACGGCCCTGCTGGCCGCGCCGTGGGCCGCCTCCAGCGGCGACCTGATCGTGTTCGCCGGCGCGGCGGCGCCGGAGGGGCTCCCCCGCTACGGACTCGGTGGCGTCGACGCCAGCGTCGACGAGCGGATCGACGCCGACTCCCCGGCAGAGCTGGCGGTCGCCTTCGCCACCTACGAGGCCGAGGACGATCCGCTCTTTGGCTGGGGGATGAGCGAGGCGAGCCCGACCGGCTACCGCGCCTACACGCTCGCCCGGCCGGACGAGCCGGCGACCGCGCTCGCCAGCGCCAACCTGGCGCGGCGGGGCAAGATCGGGCCGCTCCTGTGGGCTAACGAGCGCGACCTGCCGCCGGTCGTCAACGACTACCTCTGGAGCCAGCGCCCCGCCTTCTCCACCGTCCCCAACGCCGGTCCCTTCCACCACATCTGGGTGCTCGGCGACACCGCGGCGATCTCCTTCCCGGCGCAGAGCCAGGCCGACTACGCGATCGAGATCGGCCCCTACCGGCTGAAGGGACCGGGCGCAAGCGGGCTCGACATGCTCGCCTCGGTCTGGATCGCGCTCGGCATCGCGTCGGCGCTCTGGATCGCCTTCCACGGCGCGAAGTTCCTGCCGGGCCAGAGTTGGGTGATGCGGCTGGCTTGGCCGCTGCTGGCGCTGATGGTCGGCCCCTGCGGCATCCCAGCCTACGTCCTCGCCTATCGCGGTCCGGTAATGAAGCACGGGCCGATGATGATGTGGGACCGGCCGCTCTGGCTCCAGGGGATGGTCGCCACCGCCTCGGCGGTGGGCTTCGGCGGCGCGGTGATGGTCGCCACCGGCTGGGTGTTGACGCTGGTCGGGCTGCCGCTAATCCCGAACCACGCCCTGGGCGCTCTCTTCTGGCTGGGAGCGCCGATGGTGTTGGTGATGGCCGCCAACTACGTCGTCGCCGTGCTCGTCTCGTGGCCGCTCTTCCAGACGCCGATGATCGGCATGTTCCACGGGCTGCCCTACCGCCGGGCGCTGCCAAAGGCGCTGCCGGTCGTCCTCGTCTCGATGGCCTCCGTCTCGCTGGCGATGTTCCCGGCGATGTGATGGCTGATGATGCTCAACTTGCAGATGATGCCGAGCGAGGAGTCGATCCTCTGGTTCGGCGTCATGTTCTTCACCGTCTTCCTCGGGTTCCTGATCTCCTGGCCGTTCAACTACGCGTTCGTGCGCTCGCAGCGCAAGAGCGGGATGATGTAGGTGTCTCCGATGCGCTCGCTCTGGCTCGCCCTCGGCGGTCTGTTGGTGGCCGCCGTGGTCCTCTTCTTCGGCGCCAACGTCCTCTACGCCGACGCTCTTCTTCCTCGTGCGGCGCCGGCGGCGATGCCGCGCCTGGAAAGCAACTTCCTCCTCAACACCGTCAACACGACACGGGTCGGCGGCGACGACCCGGTCGAGACCGCCGTCGCCGTCGCCCAAATCGTCTACCCGGCGACGGAGGAAGAGAACACCCCCGGCGCGGTGGTCCTGATCCGGCGCGACGATCTGCCGTCGGCCCTGGTCGCCGCCAGCCGCGTCCAGCACTTCCCGATCAACGCCCCGCTCCTCTACGTCGACGAGGACGGCATCCCGGATCTGACCCGCGACGAGCTGCTGCGTTTGGCGCCGGAAGGGGTGGCGGCCGACGGCAACGTCCAGGTCTATCTGGTCGGCGACATCGACGCCGTCGTGCAGGAGGAGGTCGAGGCGCTGGGCTACAAGGTCCGCCCCCTGATCGCCGACGATCCGATCGCGCTCTCGGAGCTGGTCGACGACTGGACCTCGACCCAGCACGGCGACCACGAGAACGTGGTCGCCGTCGCCAACCTGGATCGGCCGGAGTTCGCGATCCCGGCCGCGTTCTGGAACGCCCACGCCGGGGACGGCCTCGTCTTCGTGACCGACGACGGCATCCCGGAGGAGACGATCGAGATCCTGGAGCGGCGGGGGAGCGGCCCCTGGCTCTACCTCTTCGGGGACGAGACGATCATCCCGGAGGAGGTCGCCCGCCGGCTGGCCCAGTACGGCCACGTCCAGCGCATGCCGCGGAACGACCTGCCGGGGATCAGCACCTACTTCGCCGGCTACCACGACTCGGGCGAGGACTGGGGCTGGTGGGTCGAGTCGAGCGCGCGCGAGTTCGGTTGGGGTAACGCCGACGCCGGTCGGAACGCGATCTTCATCAACGTCGACGGCCCGGCCGGTTGGGCGAACGCGCTGCCAGGGACCACCCTCAGCCATATGGGCAAACACGCCCCGGCGATCATCCTCGGCGGCGACGGGGTGCCCGACGCCGTCGAAAGCTACCTCAGCCTCCTCAAGCCGTACCCGACTGCGCCGCAGGAGCAGATCGTTGACCACGGTTGGGTGATCGGCGGCGAGGGGACGATCTCTTGGCCGACCCAGGACGCGCTCGATCTTTTGCTCGAAGGCCATCTGACCGCCGAGCCGGCGGTCCCTTAGGGAGGACACCATGGTTGGGACCGAGCGGAAGCCGGACTCCCGGCCGGGAGCCCCGTCCGCCGACGGCGTCGAGCGCCTGACGCGGCCGGTGCCCGCCGAGCAACCGGCCGATGGTGGCGTCTACGGCGGCGACAGCGACGACGGGATGGTGGCGATGGCGCGGGCGAACGAGCGCGCCCACCTCGCCCCGGCACCTGGGGCCAAGCCGCCGCCGTCGCCGCCGTTCCCGCCCGCGCTGCTCTGGGGCCTGGTGTTTGGGGCGCTGGGCGGGGCGCTGGTTGGGTTGGTGGTCGGGGCGCTGCTGCTCAACCGGACGCTGGTGGTGCCGGGTTGGGAGCAGCTCTACTCGATGACGCCGGGGACCTTCTTCACGTTCTGGGTCGGGATCGGCCTCGCGGTCGGGCTCCTGCTGGGTGGCGTCGGGACCCTGCTCGCCGTCTCGCCCCCGGCGGATTCCGAGCCGGGACCGCGGCCCGACCCGGACGGGCGGCGATCCAGGCTCGTGGCCCCGGCGCCGCCGACCGCGACCTTGGTCCGGTCGCGCCGGGGCCGCGAACCGAAGCGGCCATAGGATGGGGCGCATCGATCCGCTTGAGGGGCGGCCGGAGCGATCGCGAACGACGCGCTACGGATTCCAGCGGAGCGAGGGAGGGCCGGGACTTTGGGGCGGGATTCGGGAGGGCGCAAGCCTTTCCGAGCAGAAGGCCCTCTCCCCAGATGTGGAACTCGCGTGATCGTTTTGGTTTGCCGGCGAGAGGCCCGTGCCCCCGGCCCCTTCCCCCTGTCCCTTGCGCGTGAGAGGGGGTAGGAACGCTCTTTCGGACGAATGGTTGCTTGCAACCACCTGGAGCCGCGGGGGTCGCGCGGTCGCCCAGGAGCCGGTCCGGACCCCGCCCCGGCTGCCAGCCGACCGTGAGTCTGGGTACCGAGACCCCGCCGGATCCTATGTTCGCGCCCGCCGCGCCCGGCCGAAATCGTTGGGGTCGGGAAAGGGGGATCGGGGATGAGGGTCTCTGCCTCCGCCCGGGCATTTGATCCGATCAATCAGAATCTGGGTGACATGTGCCAGAATGCGGGGTGGGTCGCCGGCGCGGTCCGGTCGCGGACTTGGGTGCCCGCCCGAGAGGAGGGAATCGGGTATGGACGCGAGTCGATTCGATCAAATGGCCCGGCGCTTGGCGGCGGGAGGGGACCGGCGTCGGGTGCTGCGCGCCTTGGCGACGGTTGGCGGTTTGCTCCTGACCGGTCGGAGCGGGCGGAGTGGAGTCTCGGCCCAGGAGGCAGCGCCGGCCTGCACCAAGGACGACGACTGCGTTGGGGGGTTGATCTGCTGCGTCGGCGGCACCTGCTGCGATGGCGGCGTGGCCCCACCCCCGCCAGGGTGCCAGAGCGACGCCGACTGCGCCGAGGACGGCGATCCGTGTACGCGGACGCGCTGCCGGGAAGGGACGTGCGTTGCCGCGACCTTTGCCTGCCCGGCAGGCTCGACCTGCTGCGGCGACGGCGAGTGCTGCCCGCTGCCGTGCGTGGCCGATGCTGACTGCCTGTTCGGGGAGAGCGACCCGTGCACGGTCTCCAGTTGTCAGGCGGGATTCTGCGCGAGCACGGCGATCGACTGCGGCTCCGACGCCTGCTGCGGCGGGGTCTGCTTGGAACCGTGCGCGATCGGTCAGACCTACGACGAGACCTGCCGCTGCGTCTGGCTCGACGCCGCGCGACCGTGGCGGCGACTGCTCCGGGACCGGGACTGATCCGTTCGGCGGTCGAACCGACCGACGCCGGCGGACGTGGTGAGGCGAGCTCCGGACCCCGTGCCCGGTTTGCTCGCTCGTCGTGCCAGGGTGGCACGGCGGGTGCGTCCCGGGCCTTTTGGCTGAGGCCCACCGGCTGCGCGGTAGCCGGTTTGGGGCCGCGGTTGCCGCGTTGGGGATCGCCCGTCCGGGCGCGGCGGGATCGGGGCACGGAGGACGCTCGATGTTCTACGCCGACGGCAAGCTGCAATATCCGGTCCGGGTCGAGACCCCAAGCCCGCTCTTCGCCAAGATGCTCCAGCAGGCGATCGGGGGCGTCGAGGGGGAGATCCGGGTCATGCTCCAGTACCTGTTCCAGGCGTTCGGCAGCCGCGGTCCGAAGAAGTACCGCGACATGCTGTTGGCGACCGGGACCGAGGAGATGGCCCACGTCGAGATGCTGGCGACGGCGGTCGCCTTGAACCTCGAAGGCGCGCCGGCCGCGGTCCAGGAGGCGGCCGCCAAGGAGAATCCGACGGTGGCGGCGGTGCTCGGGGGGATGAGCCCCCGGCAGTACCTGTCGGCCGGGATGGCGGCGCTGGCCGCCGACTCGGAGGGAGTTCCGTTCAACGGGTCGCACGTCTACGCCAGCGGCAACGTCGCCGCCGACATGTACGCCAACGTCACCGCCGAGGCGACCGGACGGGCGCTCGCCTGCCGCCTCTACGCGATGTCGGACGATCCCGGGATGAAGGACATGCTCTCTTTCTTGATCGCGCGCGACACGATGCACCAGCAGCAGTGGTTGGCGGTGATCGAGGAGCTGGGCGGCTACGAGGGGGTGTTGCCGATCCCGAACTCCTTCCCGCAGGAGCAGGAGAAGGGCGAGTTCAGCTACGTCTTCCTCAACCCGTTGATGGGGGACGGGGCCAAGCTCGAGGGCCGCTTCACGAGCGGCAAGGCGCTCGACGGCAAGGGTCAGTACAGCGCTCAGTCGGCGCAGCCGCACGGACAGGAGCCGAAGCTGGCGCCGCCGATGCCCCAAGGGTTCGCCGAGACGCAGCAGATGATGGGCGCCGATGACGGGGGGATCGCCAAGAAGATCGTCGGGGCACTGACCGACTAGCGGCGAGTCGAGGGTGAGCCGCCGTCCCATTTCGAGGTTGGGGGGGCGGCCCACGCGCCGCCCGCCGAGGAGCGAACGGGGTAACGCGTGCGTTGCCCCTACCAAATGAAGCACAGTTGACGCACCACGAGGGTTTGATGATGGAAGGGGCGTCCCGGACGACCGTCCGGGGCGCCACGATCGTGCCAGCCACCCGGTCGACGGCCGCGGATCGGGGGCGGAACCTCCTCCCGTTCGCGCACCCTTAACCACGACCTCGCGATCGTTGGATAGAATCCGGCGCGGTTCAGCGATGTGGGCTGGACCGAGCTTCGTTCGCACGTAGGGGGAGGACCTCGTGATGCGCCGCTTGTTCGTGCCGCTGGGGGCGCTGCTGGCGCTCGTCCTCGTTGGGCCGATGTCGGCCTTTGCCCAAGACGCGACTCCACCGTCCGGCACGACCGTGTCGGGGTTTGAGCGGACCGATCTGCGCTACTTCCTCCCCTACGGGCCAGACGGGCTGAACGCCGACCTGATGGTCTCGGGGAACGAGAGTGGTGTCTGTGCCAACGAGTCGCTGGTGGACCCTGGGCGGCCCGACGCTTGGGACTGCCTCGGCAGCTCCGACAACACGGTCTACGACCCGTGCTTCGCGGCGCCGGTCGAGGCGCCGGACGAGGTCACGGAGTTGGCCTGCGCCGCCTCGCCGTTCACCGACGAGGTGGTCCGGTTCGAGCTGACCGAGCCGCTGCCGCGGCAGAAGGAGGCGGCGTCGGCGGGACCAGGGGACGGGGATGTCGACGGCTGGGAGATGCCCTGGGCGCTCTTGCTGGCGAACGGCGAGCGGTGCACGCTGCTGACCGAGGAGACCGTCGTGCTGGCGGGCGAGCGTCTCCACTACGGTTGCGAGGGCGGGGGCTCGGTGCTGGGTGAGGTCGATTCCGGACAGGAGACCTGGACGGTCTCCTACCTTGAAAACGGCGCGGTCAGCACGACGCTCGTCGACGTGGCGGTGGCCTGGGTCTAAGCCCGATCACGGTGCCGTAGTCGCACTGCTGGAGAGGAGAACCTTCGTGGACGACCGACGGTTCGATAGTTTGGTCCGCTCCTTGGCGGGGAAGGCGCCGCGGCGCGCCGTGCTCCGCGCGCTGGCCGGCGGGGCCGGCGCCGCCCTGATCGGGGCGGCGCGGCGCGGCACCCCTTCGGCCTCGGCCCATCATGGCGCACTCGGTCCCGGCGACGCCTGCTACGACAGCGACCAGTGCGTCGCGGCCGATGCTCCCCTGGCCTGCGGGGACAACGGTTTCGACTACGATGGTCCGCTCAACTGCTGCACTTTCGTCGGCAGCCGGTGCGGCTTCGACGAAGCCTGCTGCGGGACGGCGTCCTGCATCGGCGGGGTGTGCACGAACGACTCCCCGTTCTTCGTCTGCAGCGGCGCGGGCTGCGACTGCGATCCGAACACGCCCAACGCGTGTGATGCGGGGCTGGTCTGCTGCGGCGGTGCCTTCGCCACCGGCGTCTGTCAGACGCTCTTCGATTGCACGGGCTTGTTCGCGAACGGCGAGACCTGCCCCGCGTTCTGCCAACCGGGCCCGAACCCGTGCCCGACCTGCGCCTCGGGCTACTGCAACGCGGCCGGCATCTGCGGCTAGCGCTTGAGGAGGGCGGGGGGCGGCGGACGTCGCCCCCTACGGCCTCCGCCACT
>JBBSNJ010000139.1:0-7053 GCA_038232775.1 Thermomicrobiales bacterium | reverse complement strand
CTCGGCGCGGCGGCGGCGCTTGTCCCGCGGCCAGCCGAGCAGCCGGGGCACGAGGGCGACGTTCTCGGACACCGTGAAGTGCGGGAAGAGCCCCCCTTGCTGGATCACGTAGCCGATGCCGCGCCGGAGCTCGACGACGTTCAGCGTCCGCACGTCGCGCCCGTCGACCACGATCCGCCCCCCGGTCGGGGTCTCCAACCGGTTGATCATCCGCATCGTGGTCGTCTTGCCGGAGCCGGAGGGACCGATCAGGACTTGGAGCTCGCCGGCCGCGACCTCGAAGCTGACGTCGTCGACCGCCGGCACCGTCCGCTCGCCGACGGTGAAGGTTTTGGAGACGTGCTCCAGGGTGATCATCGGCGCCCTTCCCGCGGCGGCGCGTCGGCGGGCCGTCTCGCTTCAAGCCGGCGCTGGTGCCACGGGGACACCAGCGCCGGGTGCGCGGCAGATCTGGCGCAGCGTGGTGCGCCGCTTGTCAGGAACGCTCCGAGTCTACGGCCGATCCGACCGCTGCGTCAACAGCTTGCGCCGGCCCGGCCCGTGCCCGTAGGATGCCGCCGATGACGCGGCGGGGGGCGGTCAGGATGCGGGCGTGACCGTCGTCTACGTGGACACCGAGCACCAGCGGGTCGCCGCCCACCCGACGCTCGGGCCGTCCCATCGCGCCCGAGTCGAGCGGGCGCGGCGGCGGCTCCAGGCGGCGGCGGGAGGGCCGTGCCGGGTGTTGCCGTTCGGCGAGGTCTCGCCGGCTCGTGTCGAGCGGATCGGGCCGACGGCGGTGGTGATCGGCGGCAACACGACCGAGTGGGCGCGGTTCGACTTCGCGGAGCTGGAGGGACTGTTGGCGACCGTCCGGGCGGCGCCGGTACCGATTCTCGGCCTCTGCGCGGGCCACCAGTTGATCGGATTCGCCCACCGGGCGGCGCTGGGGCCATTGGGGCCGCTGGCGCCGGGGGAGGTCGACCCCGACCCCCGCTTCGCTGCCGGCCAGCGGAAGGAGCGCGGCTTCCTGCCGGTGCGGCTCGATCCCGTGTGCCCGATCTTCCGCGGGCTGGCGGAGACGGCCTGGTTCTTCCAGTCCCATTCGTGGCATCTGGAGGAGGTACCCGACGGCTTCGTCGGCCGCGCCGGTTCCCCCTCGACGGCGATCCAGGCGATCGAGCGGATCGACCGGCCCGTCTTCGGCGTCCAGTTCCACCCCGAGCGGCACGACGCGGACCATCGCCACGGCGCCGCCGTCCTCCGCAACTTCTTTGCGCTGGCGCAGGGCGATCAGGCGGACGCGACGGCGGGCGCGGAGACGGCCGTTACCCCCGGCCCCTCTCCCGTGCGCGGGTAGAGGGGAGAGGGGAGCGTGGCTGGCAACCGAGAGCAGAACAGTTCAACCGAAGTTCGTATCATAGATAATCTGGGTGATCGGGTCCGGTTCCCTGGGGACAGGTCCTCATCCCGGCCGCGATCGCCGGATCGGCGTCGCCCGGCCCTAAAGGGACCGGGCTGAAGCGACGAAGCCCCCTCAAGGGGGCTGATCTGGCTCCCGGGGACTCACATGGAATCCGGATGAATGGTGAGGGGTCCCCCGGCGGTGCGCGACCGCACTCCCCTCTCCCGCGCACGGGACAGGGGGAAGGGGGTCGGGGGTGAGGGTATTATCCGGGATACGGAAGCGTTCACCCGGAAACGGAAGCGTTCATCCGGATCCCGTATCAGTCGGATCCGGAGAACTTTCGGCTCCAAGGGTCGGGCTCCGGGCGACCGGTCCGGCACGCGCCGCGTCGATCCGCGCCGCTGGGACTCGCCGCCGACGTCGGTCGGAAGGGTGGAGCGGGGGCGGTCGGCGCCCCCTCGCCGCCGCAGGGTGGAAAGAGCGTCAGAGTTGGGTCGCGTACTCGCGGTACTCCGGCTTGAGGCTCGGGTCGGTGCCGAGGAAGGCATGCTTGGACATGTCGGCGCTGAAGCGGCTGGCCGGCGGCGTCCGCCCCAGCGCCTCGGCCATCGCCCGGATGTGGTGGGGACCGGCGCCGCAGCAGACGCCGAGGTAGCGGATGTTGAGGGCGGCGGCGTCGCGGGCGAAGTCGGCGATCTCGTGCCGGTTGCAGGTGAACGGATCGAGCGCGGTCGGGAAGGGTCGTCCCCCCGGCGGCTCCGGGTAGGCGGGGTCGCGCAGCGACTGGAACGACGGCTGGTCGGGGTGGGTGCGGTAGGGGACCGGGAGGGCGGCGACGTGGCCCGTCACCCGCTCCCGGATCGCCGCCAGCAGCGGCAGCATCGTCCGCGGCCCGCGGATGCAGTTCAGCCCGACGACGTCGGCCCCGGCCGCATCGAGCCGGGCGCAGGCATCCTCGGGCGTCCATCCCTCGCGGGTCGTCGGCTCCTGGTGGATGGCGAGGGTGATCACGGCCGGCACGCCGGCCTCCTTGATCACGTCGAGCGCGATCAGGGCCTCGCCGGCCCAGGAGAAGGTCTCGCCGATCACGAAGTCGGCGCCCGCCTCGACTGCCCAGCCGACCTGCTCGGTGAACATCGCCCGCACCGCCCGCGCCGAGGCGTCGTCGCCGGTGAAGACGTTGGTGTTGCAGACGTTGCCGGCGAAGAGGGTGCCGGTCTCGGCGGCTACCTGCTTCGCCAGCCGCAGGGCCTGGCGGTTCATCGCTTCGAGCTGGTCTTCCTTGCCGATCAGGCGCAGCTTCTCGCGGTGGGCGTAGTAGGTGAAGGCCTCGACCACGTCCGATCCAGCGTGGACGAACTCGCGGTGGAGCTGGGCGACCAGCTCGGGCTGCTCCAAGACGACCTCGGGCACGAAGGCGCCGGCCTGCAAGTAGCCGCGCCGTTCGAGCTCGAAGAGGTAGCCCTCGGCGCAGATCACCGGCCCGGCGGCGAGCCGGCTCAGGAGGTCGGGGGCGGCGGTGCCGTCGTGCTCGCTCACGGGAGACTCCTCGTCGTTGTCGTGGGCGCGGCCGGAGGCGGCGCAGTCGCTGGGGCCGACGGTCAGGCGGAGAGGACCGCCTCGTTGCGGAAGATCGGGCGGAAGGTGGGGTCGGTCAAGGCGGGACGGTCGGCGCCGAAGGAGGCGATCGGGTACTCGGTCGCGCCGTCGAGCGCCAACTGGCTGAGGATGCGGCCGATCAGCGTCGCGAACTTGAAGGCGTGGGCGGCGTCGGCGGCGACGGTGATCCGGGACTGACCGGGGACGGCGTCGATCACGAAGTGGCGGTCGGGCGGCATCGTGTAGAGGCAGGTCTTGGTCAGCAGCTCCGGACCGAGGAAGCGGGGGATGCGCTCTTCCAGGAAGCGGACCAGCCGCTGCCGGGTGGCGGGATCCGGGTCGAAGGTGCGGCTCTCCGCCGTCACCTCGGGGCCGCCGACGTCCTGCCCCGCCTTGGTGGCGACTTCGCCGTAGATCGGGAAGCCGTAGAACTCCACGGGCGCCCGCCAGATCCAGATCGGGAAGCGATCGGGGGCGAACTCGCGCAGGTGGGGGGTCGCGAAGTAGGTGACCTGTTCCTGGGTCACCGTCAGCGGCAACTGGACGCCGAGGCCGCCGAGGAGGGTGTTGGTCCAGGCCCCGGCCGCGAGCACCACGTGCCCGGCGGCGAAGACGCCGTCGTCGGTGACGACTTCGACGCCGTCGCCGGTGGGGCGGAGGGCGCGGACCGGGAGGTGATCCCGGATGGTCGCCCCGTGCCGGCGGGCGAGCGCGAGGTGGACCGCGTTCGCGGTCCGGGCGTCGACCAGCCCGCTGTCGGCTTGGTAGAGACCGCGGGCGTCCTCGGTCAGCCGGAACTGCGGCCAGCGGTGCATCACCTCGGCCGCGCTCAGCTCCTCGTGGGGAACGCCCTGCTCGGCGAGGGAGGCGGCGCAGTGGGAGAGGTCTTTCGGCCCGCTGGTCCCGATCTTTTCGAGGTCGAGGCCGCCGGTGGTGACGACCAGGCGGAGCCCGGACTCAACTTCCAGTTGCCGCCACAGCTCGTAGGCGGGCGCGGCCAGCGCGATGTAGCGCGGATCGTGGTACGAGCGGCGGATGATCCGGGAGTGGTCCTGGGAGCTGCCCCGCTCGTGGCCGAGCCCGAACTGCTCGATCGCCAGCACCCCGGCCCCGGCCCGCCGCGCTAGCCAGTAGGCGGCGGCGCTGCCGAGCCCGCCGCAGCCGACTACGATCACGTCGAAGGCGCGCCGCATCCCCGCGTTCCTCTGTCCCGACGATGGGCGAGAACGACCATTCCAGCTTGGTTGCCGCCCCGCCCACACATTCCTCAACTGGCGCTGACGCCGTGACCAAATCACGGACAGTCCTGCGCCGGCGATTCGTAGCATAGCCTAGGCAGGCGCGGCGTGTTCAAGCTCCTAGACGGCCCCCCGGCGGTCGATCGGGCACCGGCGCCGGGACCGGCTGCTCCACTGGGTCGGCGCTGTCGAAGGCGCGACTCGAGGACCGCGATCAGGTCAGGCGATCGATCCCCGACCACAGTCGGTGGTCGCGCTCGCTATCGAGGCGTCGACGGTCACGACCGCGGGCGCGCTCCGTAGACCTGCTTCGTCAACTCGATGTGCCCGAGGTGCTCCCGCGCGTGGCCGTAGTTGGAGATCAGCCAGGAGAGTCCGGTCTGCGGCGGGCGGTCGCCCCGCGGCCGCATCGCCGCCAGGTCCTCGGGGGTGATCCCGGCCGCCATCTCCGCCAGCAGGGCGTCGGCCGCGTCCAACCGCGCGATCAGGTCGTCGGCCGTCCCCGCCTGGACCCGGAACTCGGCGTCCCGGTCGCGCTCCCCGGGCACGGCCCGGACGGCGCGCAGCACCTCCGCCTCCGAGCCGAGGGTGTGGACGATCAGGGCCGCTGCCGAGTTCGTCTCCGGCCCCGGCGCCCAGTTCAGCGCCTCCCGGTCCATCCCCCGCACCTCGTCGCGCAGCCGGTCGTGGACCGCCCGGAACAGCTCCGCCACCGTCGCCACCACCGGGTCCATCGTCGCCACCCCTCGCCGGTTGCCCGGCCGCCTCGACCGGACGACCAATTGCGTTCCGCCCGCTCGCGGCCGAGCCGCGTCGCCGCCGATCGCCGTGGACACGGTCGCGGTCGGTACGATCGCCGCCGCGATCGACGCCGGCTACCGGCCGCGACCAGCGTCCATCATCCCATACGCCGTACAATGCCGCTCTCACGATCCGTTGCCGCTCCGCCACCCGCGGGGGAGCGCTACTCGCCAGCGGCTCACCCACCGACATCCCAGCGCCGGGAGCCGCACAGCCTGAACAGGAGCCCCGCTTGGTCACCGCCGCGTCCCTCCCCTCCGCCACCGGCACCAACATGCCCTACCACAAGACGGTCCTCCCGAACGGCGTCCGCGTCGTCACCGGTCCGATGACCGGGGTCAAGTCGGCGAGCCTGATTTTCTACTACGGGGTCGGGTCCCGCTACGAGCCGGCCCCGATCGCCGGCGTCTCCCACTTCCTGGAGCACATGTTGTTCAAGGGGACCGAGCGCCGGCCCGACCCGAAGCAGATCTCGGAGGAGATCGAAGGGGTCGGCGGCGTCCTCAACGCCGCCACCGGGCGGGAGGGAACCAACTACTGGTGCAAGGTCCCGAGCACCCACTTCGCGGGCGCCTACGCGGTGCTGGCCGACATCCTCCGCAACTCGGTGATCGACCCGAAGGAGCTCGACAAGGAGCGGTCGGTCATCGTCGAGGAGATCCGCTCGATCCAGGATTCGCCCGAGGATCTGGTTCACGAGGAGATCGACGAGCTGGTCTGGGGGGACCAAGGCGTCGGCCGCTCGATCGCCGGCTCGGAGGCGACGGTCGGCGCCAGCGACCGGGCGGCGATGGGGGATGTCTGGCGGCGCAACTACGGCCCCGAGCGCCTGGTCGTGGCCGCCGGCGGCGACGTCCGCCACGACGAGGTCGTCGCCCTGACCGAGCAACACTTCGGCGATCTGGTCAAGCCGGAGGCTCCCGACGAGTGGGTACCGACGGTCGACGGCCAGGCGTCGCCGCGGGTCCGCCTCCTTGACCGGGAGACGGAGCAGGCCCACCTCTGCCTGGCGATGCCGGCCCTGCCCTACACGACGGAGCGCCGCTACGTGCAGGCGACGATCGAGGCGATTCTCTCCTCCGGGATGAGCTCCCGCCTGTTCCAAGAGATCCGGGAGAAGCGGGGCCTGGTCTACTCCGTCTACGGCTACTTCCGCCCCTACGCCGACGTCGGCCAGGGCGTCGTCTACGCCGGTACCGACCTGGGGCGGGTCGAGGAGACGATCGCCGCCACCGTCGAGGAGCTGCGGAAGCTGCGCGACGAGCCAGTGCCCGCCGACGAGCTGCAGCGGACCAAAGAGCTGCGCAAGGGCCGCCTCCTGATGGGCCTCGAGGACTCCCGCTCGGTCGCCGCCTGGATCGGCAGCCAGGAGGCGACCTACGGCGAGATCCGGACCCCGGAGCAGGTGATGGAGAAGATCGAGGTCGTCACCGGCGACGAGGTCCAGGAGTTGGCCCGCGAACTCTTCCAGCCCGACCACCTCAACCTCGCCTTGATCGGCCCCTACCATGACGAGCAGCCGTTCCGCGACCTGCTCGCGTTTTAGCCGACCCCCGACCGGCCCCCGGCGGGGAACGGGATCGCGATCGACGCGGTCGGGCCGGGCCGGTGCGGGCGACCAGCGGAGGGAGCAAGGGCGGTGCATTCCTCGTTCTCCCAGGCGGCGCCCCCGGTGGTCGGAGCCGGCGCGATCGCCCGCGTCTGCGAACCGCTCGGTCCGGAGTGGGACGCGACGGCGGCGGCGATCCTCGCCCCCTGCACCGCCGAGGGGAGCGTCGAGGCCGGCCGCACCGCGCTCGCCGCCGCCCGCGGCACATCGGAGACCGCCCTCTTCGGCCTGATCGACGGGGGGCGACTCGTCGCTCTCTACGCGCTTGGCAAGACGGGGCTGTCGCTCGAGGTCTCCCTGCTCGCCGTGGCCGAGGGGTGCCGGCGGCGCGGCTTCGGACGCGTCTGCCTCCACGACGCGCTCCGCCGCGCCGGCAAACGTCCCCTCGTCGCCGAGACCGACGACGCCACGCTCCCTTT
>JBBSNJ010000138.1:0-7117 GCA_038232775.1 Thermomicrobiales bacterium | reverse complement strand
CGCGGCTGCTGGCGCGGGGGCTGGCGGGGCTGTTCGGGTTGCTGCTGCTGGTCGCTCTGTTCGAGGCGGTCCAGGCGCCGGTCGCCGATTCGTTCGGGGGGCCGGCCGGCGTCCAAGCCCTGATCGATCAACTGCCGCCGGCGTTTCAGGCGCTGGCGAGGTTGCGCCCGGAGTTCATCGCCGCCACCGGGTTGGCCGGCTACCTCTCGGTCGGCTTCACCCACCCCCTCTACGCGACCCTGGCGGCGGCGGGGACGGTCGGCTTCGCGGCTCGTGGGCTAGCGGGGGAGATGGAGCGGGGGACGATCCAACTGGCGCTGTCGCGCCCCGTGTCGCGGGCGCAGGTCTACGCCGCCCGCGTGCTGGGGCTGGCGGTGATCGTGGTGGCGCTAGCGGTGGTGGGTCCGCTCGGGTTGGTGGCGGGGTTGTTGCTCGCCCAGCCGGCGGGGGAGTTCGTCTACGCCAATCTGCTGCCGCTGGCGGCGGCGAGCGGGCTCCTCTTCTGGGCGATGGGAGGGCTGGCGCTGCTCGCCTCGGCGGCGGCGAGCACGACCGGAAGGGTGATCGGCTGGGGGATCGCGGTCTTCATCATCGCCTACTTCGTCGACTACTTCGCCGGCATCTGGACGCCCCTGGCGGCGATCGAGTTCTTGAGCCCGTTCGACTATTTCGACCCGGCGCGGGCGCTCGTGGATGGGGCACTGCCGGTGCAGAACGTGCTGACGCTCGGGCTGGTCGGTGCGGCGGGGGCGCTGGCGGGGCTGGTGGTCTTCGTCCGGCGCGACCTGCCGACGTAAGCGGCTAGCGGGGGGGGGCCGGTCGTTTGCTGCGGGGTGTCGGGGGCGTGACGGGACCCTGCCGCCGCGACCGACCTGGACCACGACGAGATCGGAGGGGGGGGGGGGAGAGTACGGCGATGAGCACCGGCCGTTCAATGAGGCTGAGGTCGCGCGTCTCCGGGCGGAGACCCCTGGCTGCGCCCACGTGGCGCACTTCAACCACGCCGGCTCCTCTTTGATGCCGGACGCGGTGCTGGGCGCCGTCTTCGGGCACCTCCGGCTCGAAGCCGAGATCGGGGGCTACGAGGCGGAGGATGCGGCCGCCGATCGGATTGCCGGGCTCTACCGCTCGCTCGGCCGCCTGCTCGCGGCCGCGCCCGAGGAGATCGCGGTCGTCGAGAACGCGACTCGGGGCTGGGACATGGTCTTCTACGCCCTCCCCCTCGGCGCCGGTGATCGGATTCTGACGTCGGTCGCCGAGTACGGGAGCAACGCGCTCGCCTTCTTGCAGGCCGCGGAGCGTGGCGTCTCGGTCGAGGTCGTGCCGAACGACGGCTCCGGCCAACTCGACGCTGCGGCGCTCGACCGGCTGCTCGACCGGCGGGTCAAGGTCGTCGCCGTCAGCCACATGCCGACCAACGGCGGCCTGGTCCAGCCCGCGGCCGAGATCGGTCGGCGGGCGCGCGCGGCGGGCGCGCTCTTCCTGCTCGACGCCTGCCAAACCGCGGGTCAGCTCCCGCTCGACGTCGCGGCGCTCGGCTGCGACGTCCTCTCGGGGACGAGCCGGAAGTACCTGCGCGGCCCGCGGGGCGTCGGGTTCGTGTACGTGGCGTCGGAGCTCGCCGAGCGCTTGACCCCCCCGTTCCTCGACATCCGGGCCGCGACCTGGTCCGACCCCGATCGCTATCAGCTCGCCCCTGGGGCGCGCCGGTTCGAGAACTGGGAGAGCAACGTCGCCGCCAAGCTTGGCCTGGGGGCCGCGGTCGATTACGCCCTCGCCCTCGGCCCGGCCCGGATCTGGCCGCGGGTCGAGGAGCGGGCCGCGCGGCTGCGCGAGCGCCTGGCGGCGGTGCCGGGGGTGGCAGTCCACGACCAGGGCGAGGTCCGCGGCGGGATCGTGACCTTCACCCGAGCCGGCCAGTCGGCGGGCGAGGTCGCCGCGGAGCTGCGCTCGCGAGGGATCAACGTCGCCGTCTCGTCCATCGGCAGCACGCGCTGGGATATGGAAGCGCGCGGCTTGCGGGAGCTGGTGCGGGCGTCGGTCCATTATCTGACGACGGACGAGGAAATCGAGCGATTGGTCGAAGGGGTCTCCGCCAGTGGCCGATAGCGGCATCCGGCTCAAGGCCTGGAGCGGTCGAACGAGTGCGCTCGATGTGGCTCGTCAGCGTTTGACATCGCACGGAGCGCTCTGCTACTGTCCGCCTCGGTTCGGGGCGATCGACCGGAAAGGGGCCGCGGGGACCTCTCGCGCTCCAAACCTCGGACGCCGGCCCGCCACGAGGGGGAGCAAGCCGCTCCCGAACCCGTCGAAGGCGTCCGGTGGCGCCTGTGACGCTGGCCGGGTCCGTCCGCCGGGAGCGACCGGACGGGGGAGACGGAATCGGTCGACAATGCTCTCCCGACCAGCGGGGGGTGCGATGTCGGCGGCCCGGGTCCGAAACGCCGGCCCTTGGGGAGGCGTTCTAGCGGGCGGGACAGGAACGGGGGCGGCGCCGACGTCGGCGTCGCTCTCAGCCGGAGGAGGGGAAGGGTCATGCGCAAGTCACGTTCGTTGAGGGGCCGGCTGCTGTCGGCCGCTTCGCTGGTGCCGGTCGCGGCGCTGGCGCTCGGGGGGGTGATCGTGGGCGCCGGTGCCGCCCAGCAGCGCGGCGACTTCGGCACGGCCGCGGTCCGCAACGGCTTCGTTAATACGAATCGGATCGACATCGTCGATGGGCGCAATGCGGAGCCCTATCCGTCGAAGATCACGGTCAAGGACCTGCCCGATCGTCTCTACGACGTGAACGTTGTGCTCCACAACTTCGAGCACACCAACCCCGACGACGTCGACATCCTCGTCGTCGGCCCGAACGGCCGGACGGCGATCGTCATGGCCGACGCCGGCGGCACCTCCAGTGTGTCGGGTATCGACATTACGCTCGACGACGAGGCCCCGAACGGCGCCGTGCTGCCGGATAGTGGCCGCCTCACGGCGGGGACGTTCAGGCCGAGGAACTACAGCGGCCGGGACAGCTTCCGCGGCGTGGACGAGAACACCAACACCCTGCTTGGTACCTTCGACCGGATCAACCCGAACGGGGTCTGGGAGCTCTACGTCGTCGACGACAGCCGCAACGGCAAGGCCGGCAAGATCGCCGGCGGCTGGAAGCTCGAGATCCTCTACGGCGAAGCCCCGATTGCGGTCGACGACGAGTACACCGCGCGGATGGACCGGCGGTTGGTCGTCAGCCAGCGGGACGGTGTCCTGGCCAACGACAACGATGGCGACCCGGAGCCGGGCGTCGAGGCGTCGCTGAGCGCCCGCCTCCGGAGCGGACCGCGACAGGGGACGGTGCGCCTCCGCTCCGACGGCTCCTTCGTCTACAAGCCCAATGGGCGGGCGGACGGCACCGACAGCTTCACCTACTACGTGCGCGATCAGGACGGCCTGCGCGACACCGGCGAGGTCACCATCTTCCTGCGCCGTCCGTAGGAATAATGCTCGACGGCTCGTGCAAGCTCGATGCCTCGCTTTGGGCACAGAGACGCGGCAGCAGGAAAGACCGCTGAGCGCGGTCGTGGCAATGGGGTACCTGGCGCCCGCGGGGGGCCCCGAATGAGGGCCGCCCGCGGTCGCTGCGCGTGGCGAAGAACGATCCGCTGCGGCGCTGGCACCGGGGAACGCGCGATCGAGACGGGTTCGACCAACGTTGGCTGCTTGGGACAGCAGCGATTCGGCCCGCCAGTGTCGGCCTCCGGCGGATGGATGGTCGCTTCGGGTCGACTGGCTCGCGAATGCAGTGCGCGTGACTGGCGGTCGCCTGGACCGCTCGGGGCCGAAGCTCCCGACCTGAAGCCACGAAGCCGGCTAAAGCCGGTTGGGGGGCCAGGGCTGGAGTTGGGATACTACGAAATCTGGGGAATCCGTTCCGCCTCCCCGGAAGAAGTGCTCACACGGAATCCGGGTGGATCGTGGGTGGTCCCCTGGCGGTCCCGACCGCGCTCCCCCTTGCCCCTGTCCCGCGCACCGGGAGAGGGGCCGGGGTGAGGGCCATTCTCCGGCAAATGGGAGCTATCTACTGAGTCTCTTCTAGCGGGGAAACCGACGGCGCCCTGGTCAGCTCACGGGGGACGTTGCCGGGTTCGCCTGGTCTCGATACACTGTCGGTGCCCCTGATCCCCGCCCGGAGCCTGCCCATGCCGAACGCGGCACCGACCGAGTCGCCGTCCGGTGTCTCGTTGGCGCTCTCTCTACCGTTGCCGCCGGGCGTCAACAACCAGTACCTGACCGTTGGCCGCCGGCGGGTTCTCTCCCCGGCGGCCAAGGCGTTCCACCGGGACGCCGCCAAGGCCGTCGAGCGGGCGCGGCGGTCGGGAGCTGTCGCCGCCGGCGTCGAGACCGCGCTCGGCGGGTCGCTGCTGGGTGTTTACCTGACCTTCTTCTTCCCCACCCCCTACCGGCGCGACCTCGACGGCGGTCTCAAGATCGCCCTCGACGCGCTCGGCCGGGCGCTCGGCTTCGACGATCGGGCGGTGGTCGATCTCCACCTGGCGAAGAAGATCGATCCCCTCCGGCCAAGACTCGAGGTCGAGCTGGAGACGATCCTCGATTGGGAGTTCGACCGCGCCTACGTCTACCTCGGCGAGGCGATGGTGACCGAGACCGGGACCGACGGCGCCGCGGTCGACGTCGCCGACCGCGGCGGCGGCGGTGGTGCTCCCTAGAGCCGGGCGGCAAGATGGGTGTCCGGTGGTCCCCGCCCCCGGCTCCAGATGAGCCCGCCGGCGGGACCGGGAGCCCCTCGCCCGAAGGGGGCGAGGGTGGCGCGCGGCGCGGCTTGGGGGCACAATCCGCGGGGAGACGAGGGGGAGAGCGGCGCGGCGTCCGGCCCCGCGGCCGGCGCGGAGGCGGAGCGACCACGGTGAAGAGCGAGCCCAAGCCCAACCCCTCCGTCGCGCCCGCCGAACCGCGCGTCGACCCGACGGAGGGCGAGGTCCGCCTCGTCGAGCCCACGATCGCCGACTCCGCCCATTTGCTCGGCCGGGACGGCGAGGACCCGGCGGCGCCCACGCTCGAAGCGGTCGTCGTGCTCGACTTCGGCAGCCAGTACAGCCAGTTGATCACGCGGCGCGTGCGGGAGAGCGGGGTCTACTGCGAGCTGGTCCCGCACGACGCCCCCTGGGACGACATCGCCGCCCTCCAGCCGAAGGGGGTGATCCTCTCGGGCGGGCCGGCGAGCGTCTACGGGCCGGGCGCTCCCCGGCTGCCGGAGTGGGTGCTGGAGACCGACCTGCCGACACTCGGCATCTGCTATGGGATGCAGCTGCTCGCCCAGGCGCTCGGCGGCCGCGTCGCCGCCGCCGACCACCGGGAATACGGGCCGGCCACGATCACCGTCGCCGACGCCGAGGATCCGCTCTTCGCCGATCTTCCTCACCGGCTCGACGTCTGGATGAGCCACGGCGATCGGATCGAGGCCAAGCCGCCCGGCAGCCGCGTCCTCGCCCGCTCCCCGAACGCGCCGATCGCGGCGCTGCGGCTCGGGCGGCTCTACGGGCTCCAATTCCACCCGGAGGTCGCCCACACGCCGCGCGGCGGCGATCTGATCCGCAACTTCCTGGTCGAGGTCTGCGGCTGCCGCACCGATTGGACGGCCGAAGCGTTCGTCGAAGCCGCCGTCCGCGACATCCGGGAGCAGGTCGGGGAGGGGCGGGTTCTGCTCGGGCTCAGCGGCGGGGTCGATTCGGCCGTCGCCGCCGCCCTCGTCCACCGCGCGATCGGCGACCGCCTGACCCCCGTCTTCGTCGACAACGGGCTGCTGCGCCAGGGCGAGGCGGCGTTGGTCCGCGACGTCTTCGCCCGCCACTTCCAGATGCCGCTGGTCGCGGTCGATGCCGGCGATCGCTTCCTCGCGGCGCGCGCCGGCGTCACCGACCCGGAGCAGAAGCGGCGGACGATCGGGGAGACCTTCGTCCGCGTCTTCGAGGCCGAGGCGGGCCGGTGCGGTCCCTTCGACTTCCTCGCCCAGGGGACGCTCTACCCCGACGTGATCGAGAGCACCACCGCCGACACGAAGGCCGCGGCCAAGATCAAGACCCACCACAACGTCGGCGGTCTGCCGGCCGACATGGAGTTCCGCCTCCTGGAGCCGTTGAAGTTCCTGGTCAAGGACGAGGTGCGGGCGGTGGGGCGCGCCCTCGGTCTGCCCCCGGCGATCGTCGAGCGCCAGCCGTTCCCCGGTCCAGGTCTGGCCGTCCGGATCATCGGCGAGGTGACCGAGGACGAGCTGGCGCTGCTGCGGCCGGCCGACGCGATCGTCCGCGAGGAGATCGACGGGGCCGGTCTTGGGGCCGACGTCTGGCAGTACTTCGCCGTCCTGCTGCCGGTCCGCACCGTCGGCGTCGGGGGCGACGACCGGACCTACGGCCGGGTCTGCGCCGTCCGCGCCGTGGTTAGCCAGGACGCGATGACGGCCGACTGGGCACGCCTCCCGCCCGAGCTGCTGGCCCGGATCAGCAACCGGATCGCAAACGAGGTGCCGGGCATCACCCGCGTCGTCTACGACGTCTCCTCGAAACCGCCGGCGACGATCGAGTGGGAGTGACGGCTGATGGTGGGCGGTTTCGGGCCGGCCTTCACCTCCCAGCCCCCTCTCCCGATGCGCGGGAGAGGGGGAGCCACGACCCGCGCTTCATCTGATACGGAATCAGGGAGAACACTTCGCGTTCCCGCGGTGGCAGCCAGCCCTCACCCCCAGCCCCTCTCCCGCGCACCGGGAGAGGGGGGCTTGGTCGAGAACCGCCGGGGGAACACCCATGATTGACCCGCTTTCCGTAAGAATGTTGAAGAACGATGCTGCGGCCGGCGGACGCCTTCTCCGGACAGACTCGAATCGGGGGACCCCTTCTTCCCGCTCGAACCTGACACGGACTCTGGTTGAAGCGTTCCTCTAATTCGGACTCTGTTTGAACCGTGGCGCTCTGGCAGCCGAAAGCTCCCCTCTCCTGCCGCAGCCGGAGAGGGGCAGGGCGGTGAGAGCTTCTCCAGGGAAAGCTGAATCGCTGGCCCGAAGCCAGTATTCGTGGTGCGTCAGCCGTTGTGGACCTGGTAGGGGCGACGCACGCGTCGCCCGGCT
>JBBSNJ010000137.1:0-7133 GCA_038232775.1 Thermomicrobiales bacterium | reverse complement strand
TTCTCCTCGTTCGGGGTCGAACAGGCGCCGCTCGAGATCGTCAACGATCAGATGGACCTCTATCTCTTCGGCCTCAAGCCGGCCGGGGCGCAAGAGCTCTCGCAGGGAACGCCCGGCGTCCACCTGGTCCAGGCCCCGGCCTCGACCGTCTCGCTGATCCTGAACCCGGCCCCGGCCCCGGAGGGCCAGCTCAACCCGTTCGCCACCAAGGAGATCCGGCGGGCGATCCAGGGCTTGGTCGATCGCGAGCTGATCGCCAACTCGATCTACCAAGGCCGCGCCCTGCCGATGTTCTCGAACGTCAGCCCGCTCGACTTCGACGCGCTGACCGTCTTCGAGACGCTGCGGGCGGCCGACCTCCGCTTCGACCCGGAGTTCGCCCGCGGCCAGATTGCCGAGCAGATGGGGCTCCTCGGCGCCACGATCGAGAACAACATCTGGACCTTCCAGGGCCAGCCGGTGATGCTCAAGGTCGTGATCCGGGTCGAGGACGAGCGGCGCGAGGTCGGCGACCTCTTCCGGGCGGCGCTCGAAGGGGTCGGCTTCATGGTCCAGCCGATCTACCAGCCGTTCGGTCCGGCAACGCTGGCCGTCTACGCCAGCGACCCGCTCACCTTCCAGTGGCACGCCTACACCGAGGGGTGGGGGCGCTCCACCGCCAACCGCTACGAGTACGGCGCCATCAATAGCTTCTACGCCCCCTGGCTCGGCAACATGCCGGGCTGGCTCGAAACCGGCTTCTGGCAGTACGAGCAGCCGGAGCTCGACCAGCTCGGGCAGCAGCTCTACCGCGGCCAGTTCACCTCGCGCGAGGAACGGGACGAGCTCTACCAGCGGATGACCGCGATCGGGATCGACGAGAGCGTCCGCGTCTGGCTGGTGACGGCCCTCCAGAGCTTCCCCGTCCGCGACGACCTACAAGACCTGACGCTCGACATCGTCGGCGGCCCGAAGTCCCCGCTAGCGCTGCGGGAGGCGCACCTGCCCGACGCGCCGGGGATCCGGGTCGGGCACCTCTGGGTCTGGACCGACCGCACGACCTGGAACCCGATCGGCGGCTTCGGCGACGTCTACTCGGTCGACATCAACAAGAATCTGGTCGATCCGCCCCTGATCCAGCACCCCTTCAGCGGGCTGGCGATCCCCTTCCGCGCCGCCTACGAGCTGGAGTCGGCCGGACCGAGCGGCACCCTGCCGGTGCCGGAGGACGCCGTTCTCTGGGACGCCGCCGCCGACGTCTGGACGCCGGTGGGCCCCGGCACGACCGCGGTCAGCAAGGTCACCTACGACTTCAGCAAGTACTACCAGGCGCCGTTCCACCACGGCCAGCCGATCCGGCCGGCCGACCTCCTCTACTCCCTGGCGTCGGGCTTCGACCGCGCCTACGACGAGGAGAAGATCCAGATCGAGACCGCGCTCGGGATCACGGCCCGCCCCTACCTGGAGACGTTCAAGGGCTTCAAGCTGCTCGAGGACGACCGGCTGGAGGTCTACGTCGACTTCTGGCACTTCGAGCCGTCCGAGATCGCGGCCTACGCCACGGCTGGTGGGGTCGGCACCCCCTGGGAACTGCTGGCGGCCATGGACGACATCGTCTACGTCGCCCGCCAGGGGTCGTACACCGACACCGCCGCCGGCCGCTTCAGCGTCCCCTGGCTGAGCCTGGTGACGGAGACCGACGCCCGCCTCGTCGTCCGCACGCTGCGCCGGTTCGCCGCCGACGGCACCATCCCGGCCGGCTACTTCGAGCTGCCGGGGCGGTCGCTGGTGACGCCGGAGGAGGCAGCCGCCCGCTACCAAGCGGCGATCGCCTGGTTCGACGAGTGGAACCACATGATCATCTCGAACGGCCCCTTCTTCTTGGCCGCCTACGACCCGCCCGCCCAGTACGCCGAGCTGCGGGCCTTCCGGGCCGAGGGGTACCCGTTCAAGCCCGGCGACTGGCGCTTCGGGCCGCCGCCGCTCCTGACCGTCGACGCCGCCCCGCCCCCGCCGGCGGTCCTCGGCGAGCCGCTCTCGATCCCGGTCACGGTCGCCGGGCCGGGCGCGCTCGGTCTCCGCTACTCCCTGATCGACCCGGCGGCGCCGCCCGAGACGGCGGTCGTCGCCTCCGGCGACGCTGCCGGAGACGGTGGGAACTTCACCGTCGAGCTCGGCCCCGAGGTCACCGGCGGGCTCTTCCCCAGCATCTACCGGCTCTACCTCCTGGCGTCGAGCGACGAGTTGGCCCAGGTGGCGGAGCGGAGGCTCGACATCGAGGTGGCGGTCTAGGCGCGCGTCGGGGCTGAACCGTCGCCCCTACCAAGCGTAGAGAGGGAGAGAACGCTCTCCGCCGCGATCTTGGAGGTTCGCCCGGTCGAGGCTGGGGAGGAGCGGGCCACGCTCCCGCCGGACCACACGCCTCACACGACAGCCATCGGCTCCCCAACCCCGGTCCTCCCCCAAGCCGCCACCCGAGACGCCGCCCATGAACGCCGCCCTCCGCCAACTCGCAATCCGGGCCGTCACGCTCTTCGGTGTGCTGCTGGCCGTGCTGGCCCTGCTCGCGGTCTTGATCGGCGCCACCGGCTACACCGACGATCTGCTCCGGGCCCAGGTCAACGAGGAGATCCGGGCGGTGCGGCAGGCGCAGGGCCAGGGGCAGGCCGCCCGCGACCCGGCCGAGCTGGAGCGCTCGATCGCCGCCCTCCGCCAGGAGCGGGAAACCTTCTACGGGCTCGATCAACCCTGGTACGTCAAGCTGCCGCCGCAGGTGCTGCGGGTGCTGCGGCTCGACCTCGGCGAAGCTCGCTCGCTGCGGACGGCCGAGGGGGAGCGCCGCGTCTCGGCGATCGTGCTCGAGCGCGTCCCCTACACGCTGATCCTCTGGCTGGCGGCGACGCTGGTGACGGTCGCGGTCGGGCTGGTGGTCGGGGTCCGGATGGCGACCCGCGTCGGCAGCCGGCTCGACCGGGTGCTGGCGGTGGTGGCGGCGGTCTCGGCGGCGATCCCCGGCTGGTGGCTCGGCATCCTCCTGATCTTCGTTGTCTCGTTCCAGTTCGGCCTCCTCCCTTCGGGCGGCATGTACTCGACGCCCCCGCCAACCGGACGCTGGGACCGCCTGCTCGACCTCGGCTACCACGCGATCCTGCCGCTGCTGACCCTGATCCCCCTCTCGATCGGTCCTTACATCTACACTGTGCGGACGATGACCGTCACCGCCGCCCAGGAGGACCACGTCCAACTGGCGCGGGCCAAGGGGCTGGACGAGGGGCAGGTCACCCGCCGCCACATCCTGCGCGTCGCCGCGCCGCCGATCGTGACCGGGCTGATTTTGGGCCTGGCTGGGTCGATCTCCGGCTCGATCCTGGTCGAGACGGTCTTCGGCTGGCGGGGGATGGGGCTGCTCTACTTCGAGGCGATCGGGGGCACCCCGGACGAGGGGGTCGTCGTCGCCCTGACCTTCGTCTTCACGCTGCTCTACGTCGTCGCCCGCTTCGTTCTCGACATCCTCTACGTGCTGCTCGACCCGCGGGTGCGGTACGCGTGAGGGGGTGCTGGATGGCGGAGGCGCGGCGATGAACGAACGACCCGCGGGGTCGCCGCCGGCGGCGATCGGGCCGGAGCCGGCGATCGGGGTGCCGCCAGAGCTGGTCGTCGACGATCCGGCGCGGGAGGCGCGGGAGGCAGCGACCGCGATCGAGGCCGAGGTACCGGGGCCGTCGTCGCTGCGGGGCGCCCTGCGGCTGCTGGTGGCGAGCGGCAGCGGCAAGGCCGGGCTGCTCCTCTTCGCGGTGATGGTGGTGCTCTCGGCCTGGGTGCTGGCCACCTATCCCCGCAACTTCGGCACCGGCCGCTGGAGCAACCCGGCCGTCTGGGCCGACTTCCCGAAGAACGCGCCGCCGGCCTGGACCAACCGCTTCAGCCAGGCGCGCCAGGTGCCCCACACGATCGAGACCCTGTCCGCCCCGACCGAGACGCGCGAGATCGCGGCCGGCGAGGTGCGGACCTTCCGCCTCCCCTTCCCCTTCGCCGCCGACCGCCCGCCCTCCGCTCTCTCGATCGCCCTGGGGGGAGTCACCTTCTCCGGCCGGCCGCCGGCGATCGTCGTCTCGCTGGTCCGGCCCGACGCCGAGCAGCCGCTGCGCTTGGCGAGCGTCCCGATCCGGGGGCCGCGGCAGGGGGAGACCGCTCCCTACCGCCGTCTCTACGACGCGCCCCAGCGGCTCCTCCTCTCGGAGGAGCCGGAGGTGGCCGAAGCGGTGCGCCGCTTCTACGCCGAGCGCTACCCGGGCCTCGCGCCACCCGCTGACCTCGGCGGCTCGCTGGCGGCCGCCCTCTTCGGGGTGCCGGCGGCCGACGGCTCCGGCCGGATCGAGCCATTACCGGGGGACTACGCGCTCCAGGTGCAGGTAGTCGTCGCCGACCCCACCGACGAACTGGCCGGCGTCACCGGCACCCTCGGCGGCACCGTCTACGGCGTGATGGGGACCGACGGCCTCGGGCGCGATCTCTGGGAGGGTCTCCTCTACGGCTTCCCGGTCGGGCTGGCGATCGCGTCCCTGACCGCCCTCCTCTCGACCCTGATCGGGGCCGCGCTCGGGATCTGGAGCGGCTACGCCGGGGGCGCCACCGACGCCGTCATCCAGCGCGCCTCCGACATCGTCTCGAACGTGCCGGTGCTGCCGCTGCTGATCTTCCTGGCGACCTTCGTCGGTCGGAACCTCTGGCTGATCATGCTGATCCTGGTCCTCTTCTCCTGGCCGGGGCTGACGATCCTGGTCCGGGCCATGGTGCTCCAGATCCGCTCGGGCGGCTTGGTCGAGGCCGCCCGCGCCCTCGGCGCCTCGCGGCGGCGGATCATGCTCCGCCACGTCTTCCCCCAGACGGCGCCCTTCATCGTCGCCCAGATGATCTTCTTCGCCCCCGGCGCGATCCTGGCCGAAGCTTCCCTCTCCTTTCTCGGCCTCGGTGACCCCTCGATCCCGACCTGGGGCCAGATGCTCGAAGCGGGCTTCCGGACCGGCGCCCTCTACGTCGGCTACTGGTGGTGGGTGTTGCCGCCGGGCATCCTGATCGTGGTCACGGCACTCGCCTTCATGCTCCTCGCCCTGGCGATGGAGCCGATCGTCGACCCCCGGCTGCGGCAGCCGAAGTAGGCGGCGCCGGTGGCGCGATGCGGGTGGCACCTGTTCTGAGCGAGGACCACGGTCGCGGGTACCGCGTGAGGATGAATCCCCCCGCTACGGCGACGAAGCCGGCTCAAGCCGGCTGGAGGGCAAGGCGCCAGAGGCGGCGAGCGGTCTTTCGAAACGACGCTTACACGTTCGGTCAGCTCCGGCTGGATATCAGAGCCTCGCCGGCGACGGCGGGAGTGGGACCGGGGGGGGTGATACGGAACCCGGATGAAGGGTTCCGGTTCCCGCCAAGTGCCCTCACCTCCAGCCCCTTGCCCCTGTCCCGTGCGCGGGAGAGGGGAGCACGTCCCGGTTCGGGCAGTGGAACGGTTTAACCGCATTCGGTATGACGGCCAGCGCCGCCGGCAATAGGGTTCACCCGAATCTCTCGCATCACTCGGAATTCGGTTGAATAAACCTGCTCTCGCCTGAGGGACGTTCTCCCCTCTCCCGTGCGCGGGAGAGGGGCCGAGGGTGAGAGCCTTTACCGGACGCCGAAGCGATCATCCCGCATTCCGTCTCAGTCCAGCCCGCTCGCCGCCGCCTCGTCGACGATCACCTCCAGCCGATCCCCTGCCAGCCGCAGCCAGGAGGCGGGCACGTCGGCCGACATCGGCTCCCGCAGCGCCCGCCGCAGGACCTCCGCCTTGCCCGCACCGGCGACGATCAGGAGCAGATGGCGGGCTTCGAGGAGGGTGCCGACCCCGATCGTCATCGCCCGCCTTGGGATGGCGACGCTCCCCTCCCAGTAGGCGGAGGCCTGCTCGATCGACTCGGGGGTGAGGTCGAGGACGCGGGTTCGGGAGTCCGAGGCGGAACCGGGCTCGTTGTAGGCGACGTGGCCGTTCGGCCCGAGGCCGAGCACCGCCAGCTCGAGCCCCCCGAGCGCGGCCAACTCTGCCTCGTACCGGGCGGCGGCGGCGGCTGGGTCGCGGTCGGTCGCTGGCAGAGAATGGACGCGGGCGGGGTCGAGCTCGGCCGGCTGGATCAGGGCCTGGCGCAGCCAGCCGGTGAGACTGTTCGGGTCGTCCGTGGCGACCCCGACGTACTCGTCGAGGCAGAAAAGATGGACCCGGGAGAGATCCAGCTTCCCCTCGCCGACGCGCTCGATCAGCTCGGCGAACATCGGCAGCGGCGTGTTGCCGGTCGGGAGGCAGATCGCGGCCTCGGGCGTCCGCTCGACCGTCGCGGCGACCCCGTCGGCGGCGCGGCGGCCCATCGCCTGCTCATCCGGCTCGACGGTCAAGGTGAAGTCGGTCCGGGCCAAGTCCACCGTCATCGATCCCTCCCCGTCTCGTCGACCGCTCCCCGGCGCCGCCTCCCGCCGCCAGCGACGCGACGTTCGTCCCCACTATCCTACGCCAGATCGACCCGTCCGCCGGGAGCCGGGCACCAGCGCGTCTCCGTCAGCCATGGACAACCGCGAGCGTCTGCCACCGACAGCCGACAACGGCACGACGGCGCCCCGAAGCGGCGCCGGCCCCAACTCCCACTCGCACCCAACCCCGCTAACCCGCGGCTGGCTTCAGCCTGGTTCGTCGCCGTCGCACGGGGATCGGTCCCCGTACGATCCCCCCGACCGGTCGGTCCCGCATCGAGGGACTGCCCTTGCGGCACGGCCGGTGCGTTTTGGACCACCGACGATGAAGGATCACTGGGGAGGGAGCGCGTGGCCTCTACCGCGACGAGGGAGCACGACGCCGCGAGCACGGAGTCGCTGGACCGAGCACTGCGGCTCATCGACGAGTGGCTCACCGCGCAGGGGCCGAGCGGCGTCGGCGCTGCCGTCTGGCACCGCGGCGAGATCACCGCCGAGCGCTACGTCGGCGAGGCGAAGCCGGGGGTCCCGGTCGGGCCGGAGACGATCTTCGGCCTCGCCTCGGTGACGAAGCCAGTGACGGCGGCCACGGTGATGACGCTGGTCGAAGCGGGACTGGTCTCGCTCGACGAGCCGGTCGGGCGGCTCGTTCCGGAGTT